>CAIJLV010000106.1 GCA_903821635.1 uncultured Verrucomicrobiota bacterium
GGAGAACGATCCGAGAGGAGAGCACTTGGCGTCGATTTCAAACGGTTGCCGTTTGAGGCTTTTGGCGATGTCCGCGCCGATGGCGTAGCTGGCGCGATTTTTGGTGTCTTTGAGGTCGATCGTGGTTTGGGCCATGGCCGTGGTGACCACGGCCGCAGCCGTGATTGCAGATAGCAGGATATGTTTCATTTCTCAGCCACCTCTCGCCAGCGGGCGAGAGGTGGCTGGGGACCCTCAAGAAGCCGGCGAACCGGGTCAAGCTACCGCACGCGCAAAATTCACGGGTCGCCTCTCCGGTGGGCCCCGCTGATCAGCCGCCTCATGCGCCGCGGCCAAAGGGAACGGTCCGAGATCGGCCGCGGACGGTCGGACCAAGGAAACTAACGCTGGCTAAGCCAATCGGTTGAGCGCGCTGATGACAGCCTTGATGGAGGCCAGCTCGATGTTCGTGTCCACGGCCGCACCCCACTGCACTTTGCCGTCGCCCAACTTGATCTGGATGTAGGCGATCGCGCTCGCGCCTTCGCCGGCGCTCAGGGCGTGTTCGCGGTAGTTCACCACCTCGAACTTCGGCGCGCCGCTCGCGGTTAGCGCATTTACGAAGGCGGCGATGGGCCCGTTGCCTTCGCCTTCGACCTTCCGTTCGGTGCCCTGGTGGGCGACCGAGGCGCGGCAGCGGAACTTGCCATCCACGCCGTCGGCATGGAAGTGGAGGAGCGACCACGGCGTGGTGCGCTCGATGTATTCCTGCCAGAACATCGCCTTGAGTTCCTCCGCCTTCACCTCGCGGCCGAGGGCGTCCACGAGGTCGTTGGCGATGGGGCCGAATTCGCGCTGCATGTCCTTGGGCAGCTCGATGCCGAATTCGCTTTCCAGCAGATACGCGACGCCGCCCTTGCCGGACTGGCTGTTGACGCGGATGACCTCCTGATAGCGCCGGCCGATGTCGGTCGGATCGATGGTGAGGTAAGGCACGTCCCAGTGCGAACGGCCGCCGGCGTCCCACTCGGCGAGCCCCTTCTTGATGGCGTCCTGATGGGAGCCGCTGAAGGCGGTGAACACGAGTTCGCCGGCGTAGGGATGGCGTGGCGGCACGGTCAGGCCCGTGCTGCGCTCGTAGACGTCACGGAGCGCGCTCAGGTCGCTGAAGTCGAGCTGCGGGGCGATGCCGTGCATGTAGAGGTTCAGCGCCACGGTGATGAGGTCGAGGTTGCCCGTGCGTTCGCCGTTGCCGAAGAGCGTGCCTTCGACGCGGTCGGCGCCAGCCAGCAAACCGAGTTCCGTGGCGGCCACGCCGGTGCAGCGGTCGTTGTGCGTGTGCAGCGAGATGACCAGCGAATCGCGGTTCCGGATATTCCGGCAGATCCATTCGATCTGGTCGGCATACACGTTGGGCATCGCCACCTCGACCGTGTCGGGGAGGTTCAGGATCATCGGGTTGGCCGGCGTGGGTTGCCACACGTCCATCACGGCCTCGGAGATTTCCTTGGCGAACTCCACTTCGGTCGCGCTGAAGCTCTCCGGCGAATACTGGAGCCGGACGTTCGTGCCCTTCAGCCGGGGCAGGCGGTCCTTGATCCACTGCGCGCCGCGGATGGCGATCTGCACGATCTCCTCCTTGGACTTGCCGAACACGACGCGGCGCTGGGCCGGCGAGGTCGAGTTGTAGAGGTGGATGATGACGTTCTTGGCGCCGACCAACGACTCGAAGGTGCGTTCGATCAGGTCCTCGCGCGCCTGCACGAGCACCTGGATGGCGACGTCGTCGGGAATATGGCCGTTCTCGATGAGCAGGCGGTTGAAGCGGAATTCGGTGTTCGAGGCCGAGGGGAAGCCGACTTCGATTTCCTTGAAGCCGCATTTCACCAGCGCCTGAAAGAGTTCCAGCTTCTGCGCGACGTTCATGGGCACGGCGAGTGCCTGGTTGCCGTCGCGGAGGTCCACGCTGCACCAGCGTGGGGCCTGGGTGAGCACGCGGTCCGGCCATTGACGGTCGGGCAACTGCACCGGCTGGAACCGGCGATACTTCTCGGCGGGATTCTTCAACATGTTCTGCCTGTTTTTCGCTGTTTTGGCCGCCTCAACGCAAGCACCCGGCAATGGGGCCAAACAAAAAGCCCCATCGTCAGGTGCGACGATGGGGCGGGAAAGTGTGCTGGACTCGCCTCAAACCCCAACCGTCGCGCGGCTAAGCAGCAGCGCGAGTGCGGTAAGTCGGAGTTTCGACGTGCGAATCACAGGCGATTGGTTAGTGGAGGCACGGCGGTCGGGCAAGGGGGAATTCCGGGCGTCCCGGCGCGTCATTCCGGCCAGCCAGCCAATTGCCCGGTCAAAGCGGCGGACAATGCCTCGACGAGCTCGAGTTGCATGAACTCGAAGTCGTCGGGAATGCGCAGGCAGACGAGAGGCTTGCCGGCCAGCGCCTCCGGGAACCGTTCCCGCAGCTTGGCGACATGCGACTTCTCCATCGCGAAGATCACGTCCGCCCAGCCGATGAGCCCCTCCGTCACCCGCACCCGGGCCTGCGGCTGCGTGCCCGCCGAGCGCGCCTGAAACCGCGGCGAACCGTCGAACAGCCGCTCCGCCGTGAGGCTGCGGATTTCGTTCCGGCTGCAGATGAAGAGGAGTTTGGTCAAAGTGGCGCAGCGTCCAATCGCCTCGCCACCCGTTCCCGCCCCAGCACCTCCAGCAGGTGATATAGGCTCGGGCTGCTGGTGCAGGCGACGCGGCAGGGTTGCACCAGCGCGCCGGCTTTCACGCCCAGCTCGGTGGCGAGGGACTTGAAGTTTCGAGGCATCGGGTTCGTAGCAGGTTGTCAGCAGATTACCCGCACGCCGTAGGGTTCGAACTGTTCGTCCGATGTCACCACCGGCAGGTCACGCAGTTTGGCAGTGGCGATGATAAAACGATCGCAAGGATCGTTGTGGAGCGGGGGAAGCTGGGCGGCGGCGATGCAGACACCGAGTTCGAGGGGCAGAACCGCCAGACCGTGGTGCTCGACCACCTGCTCGAACCAGTCATGGGGCGGTTTCGGCAGGGTCAGCTTGCCTTTGGCGACCTTGATCGCGATTTCAAACCCGCTGATGGCGGAGACATAAACTGCCGGGGCCTCGTTGATTTCCTTCTGGGCCGAACGGCTCAGGCGCTTGCTGCCGCTGGTGAGCCAGAGCAGCGCACACGTGTCCAAAATCATCGGGCGGCCTCCGGCCATTCGTCGTCGGCCATCGGTTCGACCGGATCATAGCCGATCCCGATTTTTCTGAGCACGGGATGGGGTTTGGTCCGGTCCATACGCCGATGGGGCACGAGATCGGCCACGGGTTCGCCGTTGCGGCAGATGACGATGGTCTCGCTGTCCGCCTCCAACTGGGTCAGCAGGCTGGAGAAATTCGTCTTCGCCTCGTGGATGTTCACCACCTTCATGGCCAAGAGGTTAGTCCGGTTAGTCCGGTTAGTCCACCGGTTCCACGACGAGTTCGGTTGGGAAGATGAGCCACGTCACCTCTGCTCCCACGGTTTCGGTCGCTTCGCCGTTACTTGCCGGCGCGAGCCAATCGCCGCGTCACCCGTTCCCGCCCCAGCACCTCCAGCAGGTGATACAGGCTGGGGCCGACGAGTTTGCCGGTGCAGGCCACGCGGCAGGGTTGCACGAGCGCGCCGGCTTTCACGCCGAGTTCGGTGGCGAGGGCCTTGAGCGCGGTTTCGAGGGCGGCGGACTTGAATTCGGGCACGGCGGCGAAAGTGGCGGCGAGCTTTTCCAGCAGCGGTTTCGCGGCGGGCGTGAGGGCCTTGGCCTGGGCTTCGGGATCGCAGGTCAGCGCCTCGTCGGCTGCAAAATAGAAGTCGGTCCAAACGGGCAGTTCCTTGAAGAGTTTGCCCTTTTCCTGCGCGGTGAGCAGGGCGGCGCGCACGTAGTCGGCGGGGAAGCCGGCGGTTTCGATGCTGGCCTTGCGGAGGTGTTCCACGCCGAGCGCGACGAAGCGGTCGGGGTCCATCCGGCGGGTATGCTCGAAGTGGAGCGCCTCCAGCTTCTTGGCATCGAAGCGGGCGGGGCTGCGGTTCACGCGGTCGAGGTCGAAGCGGGACACAAGTTCCGCGACGCTGAGAAGTTCCTGGCCGTCGGTGGGTGACCAGCCAAGGAGCGACAGGTAGTTCACCACGGCTTCGGGTGTGAAGCCGTCGTCGAGGTAGTTGGTCACCACGGCGCCGCGGTCGCGTTTGCTCATCTTGGAGCCGTCCTCGTTAAGGATGAGCGGGATGTGGGCGTAGCGGGGCGGTTCGACGCCGAAAGCACGGAAGAGCGCGATGTGCTTGGCGGTGTTGCTCAGGTGATCTTCGCCGCGGATGACGTGGGTCATGCCCATTTCGAGGTCGTCCACCACGTTGACGAAATGGAACACGGGTTGCCCGTCGCTGCGCCAGAGCACCCAGTCGGGGTCCTGTTCCTCGCGGTCGGTGAGGGGCCGGACGACGTCGCCGACGATCAGGTCGGGAATCGTGATCGGCTCGCGGGTCATGCGGAAATACAGGGCGCCGTCGCGTTCGTAGGCGAGGCCCTTGTCGCGGAGTTCGTTCACGCGCCTGCGGTAAATGTCGCCGCGCTGGCTCTGGAAGTAGGGGCCGCAGTTGCCCTTGCTGGGGCCGGCGGCGTCACCGTTCACGGGGCCTTCATCCCAGTCCATGCCCAGCCAGCGCAGGCCCTGGAGGATGACATCCACGGCGGCCTGGGAATTGCGCGCGGTGTCGGTGTCCTCGATGCGCAGGATGAACGTGCCGCCGTGATGACGGGCAAACAGCCAGTTGAACAGCGCCGTGCGGGCCCCCCCGATGTGGAGGTAGCCGGTGGGCGACGGGGCAAAACGAACTCGGACCGATGACGACATGGGCGCGGAAGGTGCCGGGCACCCGTTCGGAAGACAAGCGGGCGAGCCAAGTCTGATGTTTATGGCGCTGGCGCTCAATCCGGGCCGGCCGGGGTAGTCTGCTTTGACCACCCCGGAAGACCTGCCCCCCCCAGTGCGGGGTTGGCGGATCAGTGGGCGAAACCGCGGTCGGATTCCGGCAGCGGCTGGCCCTTGGTTTCAGGGGCAAACGGCAGTGCAATCAGGCCGATGACGAACACCGAGCACATGGTGATGCCGGCGTAGCGCAGCGGTTCCGCCTGATCCTTGAACACCACCCCGGTCAGCAGGCCGAGGGTGGCGGGGCCGGAGGCGGCGATGAAGCGGCCGACGTTGTAGCAGAAGCTGGTGCCCGTGCTGCGCAGGCGGGTCGGGAACAGCTCCGGGAAGTAAATAGCGTAGCCGCCGAACAGCGCGAGCTGGAAGAAGCCCATGACCGGGATGAGCCAGAACTGGCTGAAATCACGCAGGAACCAGAACACCGCCGCGGTGGACAGCATGGCGGCGACGAGGGCGATGGCGAACGCGGGTTTGCGGCCAAAGCGTTGCGCCACGAGCCCGAAGGAGTAGATGCCCATAAACGCGCCCAAGTTCTGGATCATCGAGGTGATGCCCGCCCAGAAGGTCAACTTGCCGGGAATGAGTTTGGGGTCGATGCCGTCGAGGACGAACTTCTTTTCCAAGACCGACCGGACCAAGTCGAAACTGAAGAAGCCGATGCCCCACACGCCGATGACGCCCGACAGCGCAAGCAACAGCCCGACCACCGCTCGGCGGCGATACGTGGTGTCGCCGCCCCCGCCGAACACGGTCCAGATCCCTGCCAAGAGTGCGAGGAAGGCAAACCCGCCGACCACGCCGTGCTTCACATACTTCGCCCCTTCGCTCGTGGTCGAGAGCCCGAACAGGGATTGCAACGAGGCCATCGGGGTGAGGAACGCGATCGTGATGCCCAAGCCTAACAGAAGCCCCGCGAGGGTGGCCGGGAGTTTCCAATTCGGGTTGCCGAACAGTTCGCCGTAGTCACCCAGTTTCTTGCGGTCCTTGGCTTCGCTGACCGTGCGTTTCCACGCCTCGGGTTCCTTGAGATTGCGCCGCACGAAGACCACCAAGATGGCGGGCAGGGCGCCCACGACGAACATCCAGCGCCACGCGGACCAGTTGCCCAGTTTACCGAGCACGCCGGTTTCTTCCAATTGCCCCAGCGCCATGCTGGTGCAGGCGGCGGTGACGTTGCCCACGGTCGAAAGCGCTTGCAGCAGGCTCAACGCATAGGGCCGGGCGCGTTCTGGCATGACTTCCGCGACCAGCGCCACGCCCACGGCAAATTCACCGCCGACACCCAGGCCCGTCAGGAAACGATACAGGGCGAAATCCCAAAATTCGGTGGCAAACGCACTGAGGCCGGTGCAACCGGAGTAGAGCAGGATGGTGACGAGCATCGTCTTGGCCCGGCCCCAGCGATCGCCGAGCACGCCGAAGACGAGCCCGCCCGAAGCCCAGCCCAGTAGAAAGATGGCGGTCGCGTAGGCCCCGGCGGCCTGAAATTCCGCCGGGGTGGCGGGCCGGCCGTAGCTGTGGGCCAGCAACTCTTTCATCGCCGGCACGCGGGCGAGGTTGAAAAGCTGCTGGTCCATGCAATCCAACAACCAGCCTAGGGACGCTACAATCAGCACAAACCATTGGTAACGGTTCAATAACCGCCACCACGCAAAGCCGGATTCGGAGGGGGAATTCATGGGATGCTACGCACACGGATGATGTCGTCCGGAGCGGTGGTTCGGGAAGGGTAAATTCCGGGCGCGGTGGAATTGTCGGGGCCAATTCCCGCCCGCGAGCCTTTTGCCGCTGGAGCTGCCCTCCGCGAGCCGCTGCCACCGTGACCACGGCGTTTCCCTTGGGCTCCCCGGGTCAACCCAGGTGGCGCTCTGTTCGCCGGCGACCACCCGCGCCTCGCTTCCGCCCTTGTTCCGGCGGAGGCCCTCCCTTAACAACCGCGCATGCGTTCCCTTTTTCGCTGGTTGCCGGCACGTGGTTGGAAGCGGTGGCTGGCGCTCGCAGCCTTGGCCGGGGGGGCGCTTTTTCTGGGGTTGGTCTTGCTGGTCGCGGGAGTGTTCCTCGCCTTTCAATCGCCGCGGGTGCAGAGCTGGGCGATGGGGAAAGCCATCCTGCTCGTGCCGGCCCCGCCGGAAGATTTACCTGGGTTTCCAGGGTTGAAGCCGGTTTATGCGGGTCCGCTGGCCAGCGCCGCTGCGGTGGCGGGGGCCGGGGATATTTATCGCCCCACGAACGTGTGGACCGTGCATTTCAAATTCACCGCACCGCAGTGGAAAAACATCGCCTTCAAACGGGTGCCGGCCGTGCCGGGTTGGATGCAGGCGGATGGGTCCGTAATCCTCCGGAATGCCAACGCGTCGCGGAACGGCTTGGCCGGGACGTTGGGTTTCGACTTTCCGTGGTCGGCGGCCGACGTCGAATTGGGTGGGCGCGGATTCACCAACGTCGGCGTGCGGTTTAAGGGCAACGGCAGCTTCCTGAGCGCGGTGCACAGCTACCGGAAACCGTGGAAATTGGACTTGGAACGAAACGCCAAGGAGCAGTCCTTCGGGGGGCGGAGCCGGTTCAACTTCGGCAACTTGAGCGCCGATTTCAGCCTGCTCAGCGACACGCTGGCCTATGAATTTCATCGCGCCGCGGGCGGCCCGGCGCCGCGGACGGCGTTTGCGCGGGTTTTCCTGAGCATCGAGGGGCAGGAGACCAACCGGCTGCTCGGGCCTTACGTCATGGTGGAAAATCCCGACGCGGAGTGGGCTCGGGAGCAATTGGGGGTCAAGGGCGTCGCGCTCTTCAAACCGGTCACTTACGAACTGTTCAACGACCTCGGCGCCGACTGGACAAATTACCACGCCATCTACGATCCCAAGACCAAGACGACGCCGGCGCAGCGCCAGCGCGTCATCGACTTCGCCCGGTTGCACACGCAGGCCTCGGACGCGGAATTTGCCGCCCAAGTGGGCAATTTTCTCGATCTGGACGGGGCGGCGCGGTTCGTGGCGGTGGAAGTCTTGTTGGCGAACTTCGACGGCTTGCTGGGGCAGGGGCAGAATTTTCTGCTTTCCCTCGACCCACGCACGGATCGCTTTGGGTTCGTGCCGTGGGACCTGGACCACGCTTGGGGAGAATTTCCCCACATGGGCACGCCGGGGCAGCGGGAACGCCTGGATGTGTGGCATCCGTGGGTGGAGCCCAACCGCTTTTTGGCCCGGCTTTTTGCGGTCGAGGCGTTTCGGGCGCGGTATCGGGCGGAACTGGAACGCCTGCTGGCGACGTGGTTTGTGCCGGAGCGGTTGGCGCGGCGGATTGATGAGCTGGCAGCCGCGGCGCGCCCGTTGGCCGCGGAGTGGTCCACGAACCGCCTCGCCAAGTTTGAACAGGCTGTCGGGGCGGAGCCCGTCGTCCGGGAGGGCGCCGAGAATAGCAATCCGTTTAGCGGTGACGGGGCGGTTTGGCAGTTGAAACACTACGTCACTGTGCGCGCGGAAAGTGTTCGGGCGCAGCTTGATGGACGGGAGACCGGCGCGGTAGTGACCCGAAAATCCACGGCGGAGTAGCGCGGGTTCCCGCCCGCCAAGGCACCAGACGAGCTCGCGACCGCGTCGGCATTGGGGCAGGCCCGACGGCGCTGAGAAAATTTCGGTAAAGGAAACGGGGTGGGCGGCCGATGGTTACCCGGGTCTTTACATCACCGATGATCCTGCGTTCAACCACCGCTGGCGACTTCCCGATTGGGCATTTTAACGCCCTTTCCGAGTGGTTTCAGAGTTTTTCGGCGCGCCGCCTTTTCCCAGGTTGGTGGAAGCCGTTGGCGCTGGCGTTGCTCGCCTGCGCTTGGGCCGGTCGCGTCGGTCTGAGCGCCGAGGCTCCGGCTGGGCCCGGGCGGAATCCGACCTTCAATTCGGTGAATCCCATCCGCAGTTTGGGCCGCGAGGTGGCGGCCCAAGCGCTGCCCGTCGATCTCTCGGCCGTGGTGACCTACGTGGAGCCAGCCTTGGATGAGGTTTTCATCGCCGACGAAACGGGCGGTATTTATGTCGCCCTCAAGGAACTATTGCCCCCCTCCGTGCGCCGGGGTGATCAGGTGAGAGTGATCGGGGTTACGAGTTCCGGGCAGTTCGCGCCGATGATCGTTGCCCACTCGGTCGTTGCCACGGGCGTGGGCCGGCTGCCGGTGGCGGTGCGGCCCAAGCAGCGGCAGTTGCTCGCCGGGGTGCTCGACAGTCAGTGGGTGGAGCTGGAGGGCATCGTGCGTTCGAGTCGGATGAATGTTCATGAAAACGCAGCGATCCTCGTGGTTTATGCTGACGGTTTTGAGTTCGACGCCGAAGTCGCGGGCATGACGGCCGACGCGGCGCGGCGTTTGGTCGATGCCGAGGTGCGGTTCCGTGGGGTGTGCGCTTCGTCGTGGAATACCAAGCGGCAGTTTTCCAAGGTCGTGTTACGCGTCACCTTGGGGACGGATTTGGAGGTGATTAAACGGGGTTCGGCGGATCCCTTCAGTCTGCCTGCCTTGCGGGTGGCGGACCTGCTGCAATTCCGGACCGACGGCGACTGGGGCCACCGGGTCCACGTGCAGGGCACGGTGAGTTATCAATCTGGCAACCAGCTCTTCGTGCGGGACGAGACGGACGACATTCAGATCCAAACCGAGGCGGTCGGCACGGTGGTGCCGGGTGACATCGTGGAGGTGGTCGGTTTTCCCGCTCGCGGTCGCTTTACCCACGCGGCGATCGAAAACGCCGAGGTGCGCTGGGTGGGCCATGGCCAGGCGCCGCTGCCGGAGGAACTTTCCCCCACGAAGGAACTGCCCGATGAAGTTTACGGCAGTCTGGCGCGGTTACAGGCCCAGCTCCTGAGCGTTGAACACCTCGCCGGCAGTCCGCGACTGCTGCTCCAAGCGAGCAATGTGATCTTCACCGCCCGGTTCGGCCCGGGCGAGGTGCAGCGGGTCGCCAACCTCGAACCGGGCAGCCAATTGGAACTCACCGGCATCACTTTAGGCCATGTCAATGTCGATGGGCGAAAGGATCTCCAGCTCCTGCTGCGGTCGGCGGCGGACATCCAGGTGCTGGCCGCGCCGCCGTGGTGGAGTGAGCTGCGCATACGCCGGATTGCCGGTGGGTTTGCCCTGTTTTTGTTCCTCGCGCTGATTGCGCTCATCCTGCTCTACCTGTCTTACCTGAAACTCCGGCGCGAAGTGGCGGAGCGGCAGCGGGTCGAGGTTTCGCTCGCCAAGCAGACCCGCGAATACAAAACGATCTTCGATTCGGTGCCGGCGATGGTGCTGTTCAAGGACGACCGGAACCGGCATCGCTCGGTCAACCGGGCCGGCGCGGAGATGATGGGCCTCAAGCGGGAACAGGTGGAGGGCCACACCGCGTGGGAGCTGGATCCCGAGCACGCCGATCAGTTCTATCAGGACGACCTCGAAGTCATCCACTCGGGCACGCCGAAACTGGGGATTGTGGAGCGGCTGACCCCGGCCGGGCACGCGGCGCGTTGGGTCAGCGCGGACAAGTTGCCCTACCGCAATGCCGAGGGAAAACCGGTCGGCGTCATTGTGTTTGCCGTGGACATCACGGAACGGGTCGAGGCGCAATTGGCCCTTCAGCGCGCCAACGCCGAACTCGAAAACCGCGTCACCAAACGCACGGCGGAACTTGAGGAAGCCAATCTGCACCTACAGGGGGCCAAGGAAGCGGCGGAGGCGGCGACCCGGGCGAAGAGTGAGTTCCTCGCAGCCATGAGCCACGAGATCCGCACCCCGATGAATGGCGTCATCGGCATGATCAACCTCCTGCTCCTGACCCCATTGGATTCGGAGCAACGCGAATTTGCGGAAACTGTGCGCACCAGCGGCGAAGCCCTGTTGACGATCATCAACGACATTCTCGACTTCTCGAAGATCGAAGCCGGCAAACTCCATTTCGAAGAGTTGGACTTCGACCTGCGCGACGTGATCGATGGTTCCGTCGAGATGCTGGCGGGAACAGCCCACGCCAAGGGCATTGAGCTGGCTTGCCATGTGCCGTGGGACGTGCCGACTCAGTTCCGCGGCGACGCCGGCCGCATCCGCCAAGTGCTGATCAATCTGGTGGGCAATGCGATCAAGTTCACCGCCCAGGGAGAAGTGCTCGTCGAGGTCAGCCGCGGGATCGAATCGGCGGCCACCACCGAAGTCCGAGTCGAGGTGCGCGATACCGGCATCGGCATCCCGCCGGAAGTGCAGGGGCAACTTTTCCGAGCCTTTGTGCAGGCCGATGGATCGACCACCCGGCGCTATGGCGGCACGGGCCTTGGGTTGGCCATTTGTCGGCGCTTGGTCGAGCTGATGCACGGCGAAATTGGGGTTCGCAGCGCGCCGAACCAAGGCTCGACCTTCTGGTTTACCCTGCGGTTGCCCCGGGGGCTGGCCCCGCAAACGACGGTCCCGGCCCCGGCCGCCCATCTCGCCGGCAAACGCGTGCTCATCGTCGATGACAACGCCACCAACCGCACCATCCTGCACCACCAGATCCTCGGCTGGAAAATGCGGAACGGCGGCTTCGCCCAGAATGCGGATGACGCGCTGGAGTTGTTGCGCGAAGGCGTGCGCACGGGCGATCCCTATGACCTCGCACTGCTCGACATGCACATGCCGGGGCGGGACGGCCTGAGCTTGGCGCAAGCCATCCGCCGCGAGGCCCCACTCGCCGGCACCCGCCTGCTGGTGCTCACGTCCCAGTGCAACCGGCTAAATCAGGATGAACTCAAGGAGGCTGGCGTGGCGGCCTGCCTCGTGAAACCGGTCCGCCAAGGCCAGCTTTACAGCACCCTGCTGAACGTGTTTTCCGAGCACAGCGCGGTGCCGTCCATGGTCGCGGTCAACGCCGCGCCCACCCCGGCGGTTCTGCCGGACGCCGCCCCCGGCCTACGCATCCTCCTCGCCGAGGATAACATCGTGAATCAGAAGGTGGCGCTGCGGCAGCTACAGTTGCTCGGGCACCGGGCAGATTGCGTCAGCAACGGCGCAGAAGCTTTGGCCGCTCTCCAGCGGACGGCCTACGAAATTATTCTGATGGACTGCCACATGCCGGAACTCGACGGCTACGAAACGACCCAGCGGATTCGCGCCCAGGAAACTGGGGAGTCACCCTTGGTAATTATCGCGATGACGGCCAGCGCCATGCAGGGCGACCGCGACAAGTGTCTCGCCGCGGGTATGGATGACTACATCGCCAAGCCCACGCGGTTGGCCGATTTGGAAGGAGCACTGACGCGAGCCAAGGCTCGGTTCGCCCGCGACCAAACCAGCTAGCAGGGGCGATTCCGTCCATCTCTGGGGGAAACCGTCCGCAAGGGGGTAAACTTCGCCGTTGAAAGGGTTGCACAGACCGCCGTTCCCTCGAAAACTGCGCCGTTCTCATGGCGTATTCGTTCATCCCGCATTGGGCAATTTCGTCGGCTTGGCTCGCCGGCGCGGCCGCCGTGCTACTGACTGGCTGCGAGCGGTCCAAGCCCACGGCCCAGCGAGCGGTGGCCGAACCCGTGGCGGTGGCCGTCGCGCCCGTTGAGCGCCGGCCCTTGGAGCGCACCATCACGCTCCTCGGCTCGCTCCTGCCGCTGGACCGTGCGCCCGTCAGCATCAAGGTCACGGGGCGGCTGACCCAGCTCAAGGTGGACGTCGGCAGCCCGGTGAGCGCGGGCGAAGTGCTGGGGCAAGTCGAGCCGCGCGATTATGAACTGCGCCTCCGCCAATCGATGGCGCTGCTCGTGCAGGCCCGGGCCCGGTTGGGGTTGCCAATTGAAGGGGACGACGACCGGGTGGAACCGGAAAAACTCAACACAGTTCGCGAAGCCAAGGCGTTGTTGGGTGAAGCCGAAAAAGGCGTGGCGCGGGTTCGCAAATTGCAGGCGCAAAACATCAGCTCGGATGCCGAATTGGAGCGCGCCACCGCTGAATATGAGGTCACGCTCAACCGCTACCAAGATGCCTTGCAGGACATCCGTGAACGGCAGGCGTTGCTCGCCCAGCGGCGGGCCGAGGTCGAGCTCGCGCGGCAGCAGGTCACGGACACCTCGCTTCGCGCGCCGTTTGACGGAGTGGTGCAGGAACGGTTGGTCAACGTGGGCCAGTTTCTCACCGGCGGCTCGCCGGTGCTGACCGTCGTCCGAGTGAACCCGCTCCGGCTGCGGTTGGAGGTTCCCGAGCGTCAAGCGGCCCTCGTGCAAACCGGCCAATGGGTGCGGGTCAGCTTCGAGGCCGTGACGAACGTCCCCGTGGCCCGCATCGTTCGCGTGAGCCCGGCGCTCGACGAGCGGGCGCGGATGCTGCTGGTCGAAGCGGAGTTGCCCAATCCGGGCAATTTGCGCGCCGGTTCCTTCGCCCGGGCGGAAATTGTGGTGGAATCGGCGGTGCCCGCTCTGGTCATTCCTGCGGATGCGCTCGTCACGTTCGCGGGGTCGGAAAAAGTTCTGCTTGTGGCTACGAACCGGGCGTTGGAGCGACCGGTCACCTCCGGTCGCCGGCAGGGCGAATGGATCGAGGTGCTCCAGGGCCTGAAGCCCGGCGACGCCGTCATCCGGCGGCCCGGTGGCCTGCAAGCGGGGGACCCGGTCCTCGTAGTCACCAACACCCCGACCGACGTTTCTGTCGTCAATCCCCCCGGCCATTGACATGCAGAAACTCGCAGACGTTTGCATCCGGCGCCCCGTCTTCGCGACGATGCTCATCCTTGCGCTCGTCGTGGTGGGCGCAGCCAGCTACGCCAAACTTGGGGTGGACCGACTGCCCGCCGTGGACCTGCCGACCGTGCGCATCAGCACGACGCTACCGGGAGCCTCGCCGGCCGACATTGAGGCGCAGATCTCGCGGCCCATCGAGGAGGTGGTGAACACGGTTTCCGGGCTGAGTGAACTGCGGTCCATTTCCGGTCCCGGCCAGTCGATGGTGTTGGCGACGTTTGAACTCGATCGCGACATTGATTCCGCGGCGCAAGACGTCCGCGACCGCGTCGCCACAGTGGTCCGCCGGCTCCCGCGCGAAGTTCAGCCGCCGGTGATCAGCAAGTTCGACAACGATCAGGCGCCGATCCTTACGTTTTCACTGTCCGGCCGCCGGCCCTTGCGCGAGCTGACCGAACTGGCGGACAAGCTCGTGAAGATCCGTCTTGAACGGGCGGCCGGGGTGGGCGGGGTTTCGCTGGAGGGCGCGGCGGAACGCGCCGTCAACCTCTGGCTCGACGCCGATCGGCTCGCGGCTTACGGCCTGCCGGTCACGGCGGTGCGGGACGCGTTGAACCGTCAGAACGTGGATATTCCCGGGGGTAATGTGACTGCGGCGGTGCGGGAACAGTCGTTGCGCACCCTCGGTCGGTTCACCGAAGCGCGGCAGTTTGAAAACCTCGTCATCGCCACCCGCGAGGGCGAACCCATCCGGTTGCGGGATTTGGGCCGGGCCGAAGACGGCACCAAGGAGCAGCGGTCCATCACCCGCCTCAACGGTGAACCTGCAGTGATTCTGGAAGTCCGGCGGCAGTCGGGCGCGAACACCGTGGCGGTGATTGAAGCGGTGAAGGCGCGTCTGCCCGAGGTGCTGAAGCAATTGCCGGCCGACGTGAAGTTTGAGGTCGTCCGGGACCAGTCGAATTACATCTACGCCGCGCTGCACGAGATCAACACGCACCTCATTTTGGGCAGCGTGCTTGCCTGCGTGGTGGTGCTCCTCTTCATGCGGGATTGGCGCTCGACCCTAATCTCCGCGGTCGCGATTCCCGCGTCGGTCATTGCGACCTTCGGCATGATGTGGGCGCTGAACTTCACGCTGAACAGCGTCACGATGCTCGCCCTGGTCCTGATGGTGGGCATCGTGATCGACGATGCGATCGTGGTGTTGGAAAATATCTACCGCTTCATCGAGGAGAAGCGCCTGGGGCCATTTCAGGCCGCCAAGGAGGCCACCGCGGAGATCGGGCTCGCGGTCATGGCGACCACCTTCAGCCTCGTGGTGATTTTTGTGCCGGTCTCGTTCATGTCCAGCATTTCGGGCCGGTTCCTGTTCCAATTCGGCATCACCGCCGCAGTCGCGGTGCTCGTCAGTCTGTTGGTGTCCTTCACGCTTACTCCGATGATGAGCGCCCGGTTGTTGAAGGCTAAGCCGACGGATCACCCGCCGAAGTCGCGCGGCGGTTTTTACGCTGCACTGGAGACCAAATATCTCGCCCTGTTGGGTTGGGCGCTGAAGCACCGGGGCTGGATGGCGGTGGCCGTGCTCGGCGTTATGCTGGCGTCGGTGCCGCTCTATCGCGTGGTCAAACAGGAATACATCCCCACCGACATTGATGAGGGCGAGTTTGAGGTCAACCTCACCGCTCCCGAAGGCACGACCATCCAGTCCATGAACGACGCGATGGCGGTATTCGAGCGCGAGGTCGCCCGCATACCGAGCGTGCGGACGGTGCTCGCCACCACGGGCGGCGGCTTCTTGGGCAGCGTGAATTCCGGCCGAATGTTTGTGCGCCTGGTGCCCTTTGATGAACGGCGTTTCACTTTCAACCGCCTGCTGAAGGAAACCCTGCGGCTGCGGCCGCTGGAGGCCTTCCGAAATCACCGACCCCAGCGGGTTGTGATGCAGGAAATTCGTCAGAAGTTGCGCCGGTTCGGGCTGCGGACCGGCGTGAGCAACTTGCAGACGTTCACCTTTGGCGGCTCCCGGTGGGACATTGATTTTGCCTTCCTTGGCCCCGACTTGGAACGCCTCTCTGAATATGCCGATAGTCTGCGGAAGCGGGCCGGCGAACTGGGGTTACAAGACGCCGACACCACGCTGAAACTCGACAAGCCGGAATTGCAGGTCCAGATCGACCGGGACCGGGCAGCCGCGCTGAATGTGGCCACCGCCGACATCGCCGACGCCCTGCGGTTGATGGTCGGGGGCGACGACCGGGTGTCGCGTTTTCGGGATCCGCAGATGAACGAGGATTACGATGTCACGATCCGGCTCACCGAAGCTGACCGGCGCGATGGCGAGGGCATTGCCCGACTCTTTGTGCCCGATGCCGCCGGCCGACTCGTGCGGCTCGACAATGTGGTCCGGATCGTGCCCGCGCAGACGGCTTCCCGGATCGACCGCCTCGATCGACAACGCCAAGTGAGTCTCCGCTCCAGCGTGGCGCCCGGATTTGCCTTGGCCGACCGGTTGGTGGTGTTGCAAGGCGCGGCCGAGAAGCTCCACTTGCCCCCAGGCTATTCCACGCGCATCGCCGGCCGTGGTCGGGAACTGGATCGGACCTTTCGGGAGTTTTTGTGGGCCTTCGCCTTATCCGTCGTGTTCATGTATATGATCTTGGCGGCTCAGTATGAGAGCTTCGTGCATCCGCTCACGATCCTGCTGTCACTGCCCTTGTCCGTGCCGTTTGCGCTGCTGTCGCTCTGGGCGACCGGCAGCACCTTGAACCTGTTTTCCGCCCTCGGCCTGCTCGTGCTGTTCGGCGTGGTCAAGAAGAACGCCATCCTGCAGGTCGATCACATGAATCAATTGCGGGCGAAGGGCAGGGCCCGCCACGCCGCGATCATGGAGGCTAATCGCGACCGGTTGCGCCCGATCTTGATGACCACTTTTGCCCTGGTCGCCGGCATGTTGCCGTTGGCCTTGGGCACCGGACCGGGGGCGGACGAACGCCGCTCCATCGCCATCGTGGTCATCGGCGGACAGTCGTTGTCGTTGTTGCTGACGCTAGTCGCCACGCCGGTGGCTTACACGTGGCTGGACGATTTCGGGCAACTATTTCGCCGCGCAGGTCCAGGAAGGCTCGGTTTGGCCCCGGTCCAGTCCGGTCCCGGAGCGCAGGGCGAGTGAGGCTCGCCCTGCGCGGGGGCGGGGAAAAGTTCCCACCCTGGCCCCGCGCCGCGGGTGGCAGTCCCGTCACGGCACCAATTTCCCGTTGTTTCTCCGGCACTCAACGTGCTTAGGCTCGTCCGCTACATGCTTGTCCCACGGCCAAACATTTCTCTGCTTACCCGCTTCCTGCGCGGGTTTTTGCTGCTGCTCTTGGTGTGTGTGGGGAATGCATTCGGGGACTTGCGGATTACCGAAGTTTTGCCGGAAGACCGCCAGACTCTCGCTGATGAAGACGGCGAGTATTCAGGCTGGGTTGAGCTCCTGAATTCTGGCCCAAATTCTGTCCCGCTGGTGGGATACGGTTTGAGCGATGATCCGAGCCGGCCCTTCCGCTGGACGTTTCCCGAGCTGACGCTGGCGGCGGGGTCCCGGTTGGTCGTGTTCACCTCGGGAAAAGATCGGAAGCTGCTGGCCGGTCCGCGAACCAACACTCCGACTGAAACGACGCCCGCCCAGCTTGCCGGATTACAGTGGTGGCTGGATGCGGCGGACGCCTCCTCCCTAGTCATTGGCCCCGCGGGGCACGTCTCGGAATGGCGCGACCAGAGTGGGCGCAATCCGCGCGCCGAGTTGCCGGCTCCGCAATCGCCCGCGGGCATCCCCAGCAAGATCCTGTGGTTGGATGCGGCCGACCCGACGAGCTTGGAGTTGACCAATGGTGCGGTGAGTCAGTGGCGGGATCGAAGTGGCGCGAGCAATCACGTGGCGCAACCCGTCGCCGAACGACAACCGACGTGGGGTTACGATCCCGAAGGCCGCCCCAGGGTCAGTTTTGACGGTCAGAATGATCTGCTGGCTTGGGCCGGCGAAATTTCGCTCCAAACCCTAGTGTGGGTCGGGGTGGAATCGCCGTCCGCGGAGACGAACAGCCTGCGTCCGCTGGTCGGGCATTCGAGCCAGTATGATTTTCACCGTGGCAACCAGCAGGCGCTGCTGGGGGATTATCCAGGCATGGCACCCGGGATCAGCGGGGCGGTGGTTTACCTCAACGGCCGCCGGGTCAATCCGCGCACGACCGCCCTGCCGGCCGGGCTCAATGTCGTAATTATTGTGGGGTCGGACCTGGGTCGGGTCGAAAACTTGGCGGCGGATCGCCTGCTGGCGGACCGGAACTGGTGGGGCGAGGTTTTTGAAGTGGTCGGTTTTGAGCGCGCGTTGGTCGAGTCTGAAGTGCTCAGTCTGGATCGGCATCTGCGCGCCAAATGGGCGGGCCCGCCCGAGCAGTTGCCGGCTGATTTTTCGGCGCGGCAAAGTCGGGGCGAGTGGCAGCCAGTGTGGGTTCAGGACCCCTTGACGGGACTGCCGGCCGTGCGTTTTGACGGCGTGGATGACCGGCTCGAATTCGCGGAAGTGAAGCGGGCCCAGTTCCTCTTCATCGTGGTGCGGGAAGATCCGTTTGCCACCGACGCGTTTCGGCCGTTCCTCGGGCATAGCAGTTCGGCCACGTTTTCTCGTGGCTCCGACCGGCTGCTACTCTATGCCGGGTCGCCGCCGACGTGGCTGGAGGGGCAACCCGTGGACCCGCTGAACACGCGGCTGCCAGCGCGACGCACGCTGCTCAGCTTCGAATTCAAAGCGGGAGTTCCTTTCGACAGTCTCGCCATGGATCGAAACGCGGATGACCGCGTTTGGTGCGGCGACGTGCTGGAAGTGGTCTCGTTCGACCGCGTTTTAGACGCAACCGAACGGGCTGGGATCGAGGCGTATCTCGCCTGTAAGTGGCGATTACCCGACCGCCGGCTGCACGCCAACTTCAGTCTCAAACGTGAAGGCGAAGCGGTTCTCCTGACCCAGCCCGACGGCACTCAGGTGGACGCCACGCGGGCCGTGATATCCCGCCCCGACCAGGCCTACGGACGGCTCGCGGACGGAGCGGATTGGGGCTGGTTTGCGACGCCCACGCCGGGCGCAGCCAACGGATCCGTGGCGGTTGAACTCGGGCTGACGCCCCCGCCCAGCTTCGGTCCGGCGGCCGGTTTTTTCACCGGGCAACAGGCCGTTGCCATCACGCTCCCGACCAACGCCCCCGCCGGGACGCGCCTCTTTTTCACGCTCGATGGTTCGGCCCCGCGGGCGAGGTTGGCTACGCCCTGGCTGGAGGATGAAATACCGCCTGCCGCCACGGTGCAGCCCGTCAATGATGAGGCGTGGGCGTGGACGCGGACCGACCCGGTGCCTGCTTCGGGCGTGAAATCGCTCCGCTCCGGCACGGTCACCGGGCTGCACCAACTGGTGCTGCGCTGGCCGGCGGCCGCATTGCGCCTTGGCAGCGGGGGCGTCCTGACGGCTGAACTATGGTGCGATCCGGCGCAGCCTCCCCGCGCCGTGATGCTGCAATTCAGGGCCGGAGATTCCTGGGAACACCGGGCCTTCTGGGGCGAAGACCTCATTCCTTTGGGTGAGCTTGGCACGCCTGGACGCTGGCGGGCGGGGGAGCTGCCGGCGCCGGGTTCGTGGGCTCGGCTTGAAGTGCCGCTTGGCCTCTTGGGGCTGGCGCAGGCAGAAATTACCGGACTGGCGCTCACGCTGTTTGATGGTCGGGCGGCCTTCGATTCCGTGGGCTACAGCGAGGCGCCCTTGCCGCGGCCTTATCAGGAGCCGTTGCGGTTGACGAACAGCACGGTCGTGCGCGCGTTGGCCGTGGCGCCCGGGCACTTGGAAAGTTCGGTGGTGACGGCGAGCTTCCTGACCGTTCCCGCGGTTGGCTTGCCGGTGGTTTCTCTCAGCACGGATCCGGACCATCTTTTCGCTGAAGACGCCGGCATCTATGTCGCCGGACCGGAACAGAATGCCGCCGGCCTACCTCGGATTCCCAACTATCAGCGGAACTGGGAACGTCCGGTCCACGCCGAATTGTTCGAGCCCGATGGTGCGCCGGGTTTTTCCGTCGCGGGCGGTCTCAAGATTCACGGCGGTTTTACGCGGCACTGGCCCCAACGCTCGCTTCGCCTCCATTTTCGTGAACGTTACGGCCCGGCGGAAGTGGACTATCCGGTCTTTCCCGGAAACCCGGTGAACCGCTTCGAGAACCTGATCCTGCGGAATTCGGGCAACGACTGGAACCGAGCCTTCCTGCGGGATTATTTGGCGCATTCCTTCGCCGCCGACCTCGGTCTGGGGCATCAGGCGTGGCGACCGGCGCAGGTGTTCATCAACGGAGAATACTGGGGCGTGCTCACGCTGCGCGAGCAGGCCAATGCCGACACCATTGCGCGCCAGCACGGCGTGCCGGCGAAGCAATTGGATGTCATCAAGAACGAGACGGAAGTCATCGCCGGCGACTTGGTGGACTACCTGTCACTCGAACAAAGCGCCATTACTGCGCTCGGCGATTTGACGGCGCAACCGGCTTTGGCGGCCCGGATCAACCTGCCGAATTATCAGGACTGGTTGGCGGTGGAGTTCTTCAGCGGTAATGACGATTGGCCCGGCAACAATGTGCTGGCGTGGCACCCCCGTAGTCCCACGGGGCAGTGGAACTGGATGTTGCTGGACTGCGACGGCGGCTTTGATTGGGCGCAGGTGAACAACAACACCCTAAATTCGGCCCTGCTGGACCAAGCGGTGGCCGGCACGGCGAGTCGTTCGCTCGTGCTCATGCGCGGCCTGTTGGGCGGCCAAGCCTATCGGCAGGCGTTGGCACTCCGCTTTGGCGACCTGCTGAACACGACCTTTTCCCCGGCGCACACCGGACCGCGCCTAGACCAATTGGAGTCCAATCTCGCCCCGGCGATGCCCGGCCAGATCGCCCGCTGGAAAGACAGCGTCTCGCTGACCCCACCGCTGCAAGATCTGGCCGCATGGCGCGTCGCCGTGGGCGAAGTGCGGAATTACTTGAACCACCGCCCCGCGGTGTTCCGCCAGCAAGTCCGCGACTTCTTCCAGTTGGGCCCCGACGTTGCCCTCACGGTTCAGGCGGATGCCCCCGAGCGGTTGCAGCGGATCGGCGTGGGCACGCTGGTCTTGGCTCCGGAGCAATTGCCCTGGCACGGAACCTATTTCTCGGGTCTGCCGGTCCCCCTCACCGTCACCGCCAAACCGGGCTTCAAAGTGGTGGGCTGGTCTGACGGTGCGGCCGCCGGCGCGACCCGCGTGGTGACGCCCCTCGAAGCCGCCACGTTAACGGTGTTGCTGGGGCCGGACGAGGCGAAGGAGCCCGAAGAATTGTTGCCCGCGCCGCACGTGCTGGTTTTGGGCGATTATCGGTTCGAGGCTTGGCCGACGAACTCGGCGGCCGGGGAGTATCCGCCAGCGATGGTGTTTGAGACCAGCCTGACGCCCGATCCGGAGGTGTCGGCGGTGATCAGCGGCCGCTGGACGAATCGTTATGACCTGCCTGCTCGCAGCCGGGTAGCGGCCTTAGGGGACGCCGGCGTTTCCTTTGTAAACACGGGCAACTCCCAGCCTGGCGAGGGTTATGTCACGGGGGCCTTGCTCGCCCTCAACACCGTTGGATTCAGTCAGGTGCAGGTGACTTGGAACGCCGGCACGGTCGCGGCCAACGTCCGGCCCTACGCGTTGCGCCTGCAATGGCGGGTCGGCGCCGAAGGGGCCTTTACCGACGTGCTCGATGCGGCCGGTGAGCCGGTTGAATACGAGCGGCAATCGGTGGCTGGCGAAACTCAGACGATCGGCCCGCACCCGCTGCCGGCGGCGGCGGCGGGCCAGCCGTTGGTTCAATTGCGCTGGCGTTACCATGCGCTGCCGACGGGGGAGGACAGTGGCGCCCGGGCGCACCTGCGACTGGATGACATCCTCGTCAGCGGCGTGCGCCAAGCGGCGGGCCCGGCGACTTTGGAGCTGACCCCAGGCGCCGGACAATTCCGGCTCACGGGCCGAATGGAACCCGGCGCGACCGGCACGCTGCGGGCCTCGTTCGATCTGAAAGCGTGGACGGATTTGGAAACCCGGCAGGCAGGGGCCGATGGGCGCCTCGAATTTCCCGCCCTACCGGACGCCGAGACGGTCCGTTTTTTTCAACTCAGCCTGCCGTGACCACTGCCTGCCTCATGAATTCTGTTACTCCGTTTTTCGGTTCGGTCGTTGGCCGCGGTTTCATTGCGGGTCTGTGGGCGGCGGTGTCCGTGCTGGCGGGGCGGATTCAAGCGGCGGATGTCGTCATCACCGAGCTGCACTACCAACCGCGCTCAGCCCAGAACGGCGAAGAATTCGTGGAATTGCAGAACCTGACGGCGGCGCCCATCGACTTGGCGGGCTGGCGGTTTTCCCGCGGGGTGAGCTTCACCTTTCCGCCGACCGTGTTGCCGCCGGGGGGCTTGGTCGTGGTGGCCGCCGACACGAATGCCTTTGCGGCGGCGCATCCGGGGCTTGGCGCCATTCTGGTGGGGAATTGGACGGGTTCTCTGAGCGATCGGGGCGAAACGCTGGAACTGCAAAATGGCGCCGGCACGACGGTCGAAACCCTCACTTACGCGACTGAAGGGGATTGGGGCGACCGGGGTTGGGGTGCGCCCGACCATGGATTTCGCGGGCTGGAATGGATTTCAGGCCACGCGGGCCAAGGTCAGACGTTGGAACGCATTGATCCAAGGGCCGACGGCAGTCGCGGTCAAAACTGGCGCTCCAGCTCGACGCTCGGCGGATCGCCCGGACAAACCAACTCGGTGTCGGCCGTCAACCGGGCCCCGTTCATCACCGACGTCAGTCATTTGCCGGCGGTGCCGCGCTCCGCTGCGGGCGTCACCGTCCGGGCGCGGCTCAGTGGGGGGGCAGCCGGGCCGGCCGACGTGGCGGTGCGGCATCGAGTGGATGGCACGGCGGAATTTATCCGCACGCCGATGTGGGATGACGGCACGCATGCCGATGACTTGGCGGGCGACGGGCTTTACGCCGCTCAATTGCCGGCGCAACCGTCGGGCACGGTGGTCGAATTTTACGTGACCGCGAGTGCGGGCGACTTCGTTCGCACTTGGCCGGCGCCGCTCAGTGGGGACGGCACCCAAGTGGCGAACGCGCTCTATCAGGTGGACGATTCGCCCGCGGGGACCTTGCCCCGTTACCGCCTCATCGTGACCGAACAAGACCGCCAGACATTGGCCGCGATCGAAGCGCAGGCGTGGCACTCCACGAGCGATGCCGAGGTGAATGCCACCTTCGTGGCGCTGGAAAACGGGGTGGCCGAAATCCGTTACCAAGCGGGGCTGCGCATTCGCGGCAGCACGAGTCGGGATGTTGAGCCGCCGAGTCGACGCGTGGCGTTGCCGGACGACCGGACGTGGCGGGGCGGGCGGGTCATTGCCTTGAACGGCGTGAACCCCCATTCGCAAGTCGCCGGCGCGGCGCTCGCGCAACTGGCCGGACTCCCGGCGGCCCGGTCCCGGCTGGTGGAAGTGCGTGAAAATGGGGTGGCCCGAGGAAGCGTGGGCAGTCCGGTGCCAGGGCTCTACGCGCAGAACGAAGCCCTCAATGGCGACTTCACGGACGCGGCTTTTCCCGACGATGGCGGCGGTAATCTTTACAGCACCCAAGGTTTTGGAAGTCTCGACTACTTGGGCGAATGGCCGACGGCTTACGCGGACCCGTTTTACTACGCCAAGGAAACTAATGCGCGGGCGAACGATTGGAGCGACTTGATCGAGCTTACCCGCACGCTGAACCAGACGCCGGGGGCAGCACTGGCGACCCAGCTTCCGCGCGTGGCCGACGTGGAGGAGTGGGTGCGTTTTTTTGCCGTGAACACCCTGCTCGCGAACTTCGAGAGCACCCTGTCCAACCCACGGGTCACGAAGACGCCGACTAGCACCAACGTGGTGACCGGCGACTACTTCTTGTATCGCGGAATCCGTGACCCTCGGTTCCGGTTGGTGCCCTACGACTTCGATTCCTGCCTCGGCGTGGCTGGTGCGTTTACGGTTCAACTGGGGCTCTATCCGTTTCTCGACGTGCCGGCGATCCGGCGCGTTTTCAATGAGCCTGCCTTTGCGTCCCGTTATCACGCCGAATTGCGCCGACTCGCCGAGACGGTGTTTGCCCCGGAGCACGCGGCGGATTTGTTCGACCGGTTGCTGGCCCCACACGTGCCGGCGGCGCTCCTAGCTAACCTCAAATCGTTCAACGAACAGCGGCGGGAACGCGTGCTGGCCGAGTTGCCGACGGCGATCCGGGTCACCACGCCGTGGCCCGTGGTCGGCGGCTATGCCCACACCACGGCGGCCACTGTCCCGCTGGCGGGCGTCGCCGCTACCCCGGGCGTCGTCGCCGTGCAGGTTTCCGGGGTGCCCGCGATCTGGGATGCCACTCGGGGCCAGTGGGCCGCGACCGTGCCGCTGTGGCCTGGCCTCAACCGCCTGCTGATCGAAACGCTCAACGCCACCGGGCAAGTGGTGGCGACGCAGCCGTTCGACCTTTGGCGGGAGGCGCCCGAACAAGTGGTGACCGGTCCGCTGACGGCCGACACCCGGTGGCGGGCGGCGGATGGACCGTTCCGGATCAACGCGCCGCTCGTTGTTCCCGCCGGGGTTACGCTCACGCTGGATCCCGGGGTCTCGGTTCAGTTCGCGCCCGGGGCCGGGCTCGTGGTGCAGGGCCGCCTGTTGGCGCAAGGCACCGCGCAACAGCGGATCCAAATGCTGCTCCAACCCCGGCTGACCGGGCGCTGGAATGGGGTGGGATTCGACGGAGCGACGAACGAAAACCGGCTCACGTTTACCGATTTGCGCGGGACTCTGAGGGCGCCCCTGCAGTTCACCAATTCCACGGCCCGGCTGGAACGCCTCGATTTTCCCGGTCACTACGCCAACGTCCTGTGGACCTTCAACTCCAGTCTGCACGTCGTGGGTTGCAATTTCCCCGACATGTTTTTCGAGCAGGCGGTCGAGGGGTATCAACTCCCGGCAGACGGGTATCTGATCTTCGAGGGCAATGTGTTCGGCACCACGGTCGGCTACGCGGACATCATTGATTTTTCGGGTGGCTCGCGGCCCGGTCCCATTCCGCAGTTCCTGAACAACGTCTTCCTCGGTGGTTCTGACGACGGACTCGATCTCGACGGCACCGACGCCCACATCGAGGGCAACGTGTTCATGCACTTTCGGAAGAATCATCCGAACCCCAGTTCTGCGGCCGCGATCGGCACAGGGCGGGGTTCAAACGGCGAGACCAGTCGTCTGACCGTGGTGCGCAATCTCTTCTACGACAACGACCACGACTTCATCCTCAAGGATTACGCCGAGCTCACCGCCCGGCAGAATACCTTTGTGGGCACGCGGATTGGCTCGCTCGCCTTCAGCGAACCGTTGCGCCCCGGGTTGGCGCCGCCGATCTCGGCGTTGTTGCGCGATAACCTCTGGTGGCAGTGCCAGAGCGTGATCTTTGGCTTGGATACCAATCTGTTCGCCAACCCATGGTTCAAAGTGCGGATCGACAATTCGATCATCAACGAGCCGGGCATCTGGCTGGGCACCAATAATTTTGCCGCCGATCCGCGCTTCGTGAATGCGCCGCAAGACTTTCACCTCACGCCGGCTTCACCCGCCCGGGGGCTCGCCCCCGGGGGGCTCGATCTCGGGGCGCACGTGCCGGCCGGGGCGGTGCTGGTTGGGGCTCCACTTCAGCCCAGCACTGCCCGAACGCTGTCGCTGGCGGTGCTCGGAGCGGGGTTAACTCACTACCGTTCTGCGCTGGACGGCGCGCCGTGGAGCGAACCCCGAACGCTGGAGACGCCGCTGGTCCTGACCAATCTGGCCGTCGGGGCCCATGAATTGCAGGTCCTCGGGCTGAACTCTGCGGGCGTCTGGCAGGCGGAACCGGGCACTGTGGCGCGTTGGTCCGTGGTGGCCGACTTCGGCGCGGTCCAGTTGAACGAAGTCCTGGCTGACAATGCCGGCGCGGTGCCGGTGGAGTTGCAGGCGCCAGACCTCGTTGAGCTCTTCAATCCGGGCAACCAACCTCTAGATCTCGCCGGGATGAGTCTGTCGGACACGCCGGAGCGCCCCCGCAAATTCGTCTTTCCGCCCGGCACCGTGCTGCCGCCCGCAGGTTACCTCATTCTTTACGCTGACAGCCGCACCCAGCCGCCGGGAATTCACCTCGGCTTCGCCCTCAACAAGGCAGGTGAAGAGGTGTTGCTTTACGATTCACCCCTCCGGGGCGGCGGGCTCGTGGAGCGCGTGGCCTTTGGCGCCCAGTTGCCGGGGCGGTCGCTGGGTCGTGGTCCCGCTGGCGACTGGACGTTATGTCAGCCGACGTTGGGCGCGGCGAACCAACCGCTGCCGTTGGGCGATGCCCGCAGGGTGCGACTCAATGAATGGCTGGCTAATCCGGGCCCCTTGGGCGGTGACGATCAGATTGAGCTCTTCAATCCGGAACCACTGCCAGTGCTGCTGAATGGCCTGAACTTGACCGACGCTTGGGCCGGGGCCGCGCGCCGGGCGCCAATTTATCCGCTAACGTTCATTGCAGCGGGCGGATTTGTGGTGCTCACCGCGGACGGCTCCCCTGACCGCCCGGGACATCTGGGGCTCGCCCTCGCCTCGGACTTCGGGTCCGTGATGCTCACCGACTCGGCCGGGGCGGTGCTAGATTCCGTGCTCTACGGCTCGCAGGCCCCGGGCCTCTCCGAAGGGCGCCAACCAGATGGCCATGGACCGATCCTACGCCGGCCGATGGAGCCGACGCTGGGGACGTCCAATGGGATGGCACCGGCGGTTCCGCTGACCCTCTCCGGGCAGCTTTCGGCGCTGGGGGCCTCGCTTAACCTGACCGTGGTGGGAGTCGTGCCCGGGCAATGGTATCGCTTGGAAACCCGCGTCGATTTCAACGCCGGCTGGACGTTGGCTGCCGAAGCCTCGGCCGTCGGTGACACCCTGACGTTTGAGCCGCTGGCTTTGGCCGGGGCCCAGCAGTTTCTTCGCGTGGTTTCGGGTGAATAAGCCCAGCGCCCTCGGCATAAATCTTCCGGGTGCCGCACCGCGGCGTGGAAGCCGAATTCGTCGGTCTGACCATACTGAAGGCCACCCTTCACGCCGCCGCCGGCCAACTGGGCCTGCTTCGATAAAACGGACAGAAAAAAGGGTGTGGTTTGTTAGTGGTTATGGATTTCGAAATGGGCGAGTGAGCGGCCGCCGAGGGAGGGGTGACGACTGGGCTGCTGTTCGGACGTCCCGTTCGTCCCGGCACTGCGCTTGGGATGGAGAATCAGGGCTGCGCGGCAGCGCAGCCCCACCTTTTCAAACTTAGTAGGGTGGGGTTGCTGCTCCGCCCCATCCTCAGCCAAGACCAGCGCAGCGAAGTCGTGGCTTCAGAAGGTGGAAGTCAGAATGGGGTGTCGTCTGACTTAGCCACCGTCTTCGGCTTTGGATCACCAAAGGCTGCGAAGATCGCAGACCGAACACCAATTGCCTGCATGACCTGACTGTTTTCACTGCAAGCTCTTTGGAGCGCCTCCTTTTCCTCAGTCGAGAAATCAGCGATTTGAACCACTAACGGTTTCAAAGCTTTGGACATGGCAAATGAGATCGAGCCCACAAAGGCGCTGACCAATGCACGCCGCATTTCGCCGTGAGTCTGCCTGTTAGCGATCAATGCCTGCACAATAGATCCCGCGAGGAGCGACGGATTCTCCAAACTACCGCGGACACCTTGGAACTTTCCCACAAAACCATAGGGATCAATTCCCAATCTGACCGGGACTACAAGGACTCCTCGCCCTAGTGCCCAACCGATCTCTTGATCTGTCCAACTGCTGGAGTTGAATTCTGGTGTGAGCAAGGCTGCCATCGCGTGCATCGAACGGAGACGAAGTTCGATCTCGGTCTGCCACTCAAGACTTGGCTCGATGTCTTCGTGAGCAACGAAGGCGGCTACACCACGAACCCGAAGTTCTTCCTTGAGCCTAGCCACTTCGGCTTTGTGCTTCGCCAAGTGGCTCAAGAATAGCCGAAACCTTCCTTCCGGCCATATCTGCCGCACTTCCAATTCGGACGGAGCCAAGCGGGAGCCCAGTGCTGGAGCTCCGACAGCGGTCGGAGAAATCGTAACCTCGTTGAGAAGATGGTTGGGATATTGTCGAGCCAAGTAATCTAACTTGCCGAGGATATCCTTCTCGATCTCGCCAAGTCTCGATTGAACGGCTCCAAAGATTCCAATTGGCACCTCCAACCGAAGAGCCCACGTGAATGTGCCACCATTCCAGTTGTCGTAGTTGACCTGATCAAAGCGCGCGTGTGCCCCTTCCAGCAGTTCAACAATCTCCAGCTTCCGTTGATGCCGGCAAATCTCGGCAACCGTAGAAACAACATCGCTTACTGGCTTCGGATAGGTCGCTTCATTCATTGGAGAATTGAGCTGCGGCATTGCATCACAGCCCCAGCCGCTTGAACCGGTTCTTCACTTCCTTCAGGTGGAAGTCGAGGGAGCAGAGCTTCTCCAGTTCGCCCATCTCGAAGTGCTGGGCGACCTCGGCGTCGGACTTGAGGACTTCGAGGAAATCGGCGTCGTCGCGGCCGGCGTGTTTCACTTCCCAGGTCTTCATCGCGTTGCGTTGGACGAGCGCGTAGGCGTCCTCGCGGGTCAGGCCCTTGCGGATGAGCGCGAGCAGCACGGTCTGGCTGTTCCACATGCCGAGGCTGAGTCCGAGGTTCTTCTTCATGTTCTCGGGATAGACGAGCAGGCCGTCCATCAGGCGGGTGAGCAGGCCGAACATGTAGTCGAGCAGCGTGCAGGAATCGGGGAAGATGATGCGCTCGACGCTGCTGTGGCTGATGTCGCGCTCGTGCCAGAGGGCGACATTCTCCATGCCAGCGACGGCGTTGCCGCGGATGACGCGGGCGAGGCCGGTGAGGCGTTCCCAGGTGATGGGGTTGCGCTTGTGCGGCATGGCACTGCTGCCCTTCTGGCCCTTGGTGAAGGGTTCCTCGGCTTCCAGCACCTCGGTGCGCTGGAGGTGGCGGAATTCGACCGCCCAATGCTCGAAGCTGGCGGCGACGAGCGCGAGGCAGTTCATGAACTCGGCGTGGAGGTCGCGTTGGACGACTTGGGTCGCAATTGAAGCGGGTTCGAGGCCCAGCTTCTGGCAGACGTAGTTTTCGACCTTGGGCGAGAGATGGGCGTTGGTGCCGACGGCGCCGCTGAGCTTGCCGATGGCGACGACGTGGCGGACGTGCTTGAAGCGGGACAAGGCCCGGACGAACTCCTCGTGCATCAGGGCGAGCTTGAGGCCGAAGGTCGTCGGTTCGCCGTGGATGCCGTGGCTGCGGCCGATGCAGGGTGTGAGCATGTGCTCCTTGGCCCGGCGCGCGATGATGGGAAGCAAGCCTTCGACATCTTTGATGAGGATGTCGGCGCTCTGGACCATCTGAACGGCGAAGGCCGTGTCCACGATGTCGGAACTGGTCAGGCCGAAGTGGAGCCAGCGGCTGGCTTGGTCGTTGATCTGCTCGGAGACGGCGGTGGTGAAGCCGATGACGTCGTGGTTGAGCGTCTTTTCCAGTTCCTTGGCGCGTTCGGTCAGGGCCTTGGGGTCGGCGAAGCACTTGTCAGCGCCCGCCTTCATCTTGGCAAAGTCCGGCTCAGGCACGATGCCGTCGGCGACGAGGGCCTCACTGGCGAGGAGTTCGATCTGGAGCCAGATCTTGAGCTTGTTCTCGTCGGTCCAGATGGCCCGCATCTCGGGCCGCGAATAGCGTTGAATCACCGGCCGACTATGGGAGGCCGCGGCAGCGAGGAAAAGCGGCGAAACGCTGGTGGGTGCCAATCCGCCCCACCCCGGCCGGCCTCAGGGGCTGAGGGGGCGCCCGACGTGAAGGCCGTGTTGCAGGCAATAGGCGCCGTTCACGACGTATTTTTCCGCCCAGTGTTTCAGGCCGGCGCGTTCCTCGGGCGTCAGGGCGCGTTTCACCTTGGCCGGGGCGCCAAGGACCAGCGAGCCGGGGGGAATCACGGTGCCGGGAGTCACCACCGCGCCGGCGCCGACGAGGCTTTGGGTGCCGATCACCGCGCCGTCGAGCACGGTGGCGCCGATGCCGATGAGGCACTCGTCCTCAATGGTGCAGGCATGGACGACCGCAGAATGACCGATGGTGACCCAGTTGCCGACCCGGCAGGGAAAGTCATCGGCGAGGTGGAGCACGGCGTTGTCCTGCACGTTGCTGTGATGGCCCACGACGATCCGATTGATATCGCCGCGCAGGACGGCGCCATACCACACACTGCTATGGTCGCCGAGCGTTACGTCGCCCAATACGATCGCGGTGGAGGCTAGGTAAACGTCCTGTCCCAGCACGGGATCCTTGCGCAGAAACGTGTCCAACTGGGCGATCAACTTATCCATGCCCGGAGACTGCGGCGGGGCGGTCGGGGGATTCGAGCGGTAAGTTACGGCGAAATCGGGTGGTGCTGCTGCCGGTCTGTTTGGTCAAGCCGATCAGAGTAGCGGGGCTGACCGGCAGCGGTTGGGTGACTCTGCTTGATCCGGCATGGGGTAAACCCGGACGCTGTCGCGAATGACGATCGGCGAAGCCATCTTGGCGGGACAACAGCAGTTACAGGCGGCCGGGGTTGAAGCCGGCCGGTTGGAGACGGAGCTGCTGCTGGCGCAGTTGTGCGACCGCCCCCGGTTGAATCTTTGGCTTGAGCGCCACCACCAACTGACGCCGGGCCAAGCGGAAAAATTGACCGACTGGCTGGCCCGCCGCGCCACGCGGGAACCGCTGCAGCACATTCTTGGTTGGGCGCCGTTTTTGGACTTCGAACTGCACGTCACGGGCGACGTGCTCGTGCCCCGGCCGGAAACGGAAACCCTCGCGCAATGGGCCATTCAGAAGCTGGCTGGAATCACTGGTCCGCGCGTGCTGGATTGGGGCACGGGTTCCGGTTGCCTCGCGCTGGCCATCGCGCAAGCGGTGCCGGCCGCCGAAGTCCACGCGCTGGATGTGTCCCCCGAGGCCCTGCGAATCGCCCGGGCCAACGCGACGGCTTACCGGCTGGCGGACCGCATCCGGTTTCACCTCGGCGACGGCTTCAAGGCGTTGGCTGACCCCACTCCATTTGACCTGCTGGTCACCAACCCGCCCTACATTCCGGCGGCGGAGATCGAGACCCTGGACCCCGAAGTCCGCCTCCATGACCCGCGGGTGGCCCTCGTGGGCGGGGAAGACGGACTCGACTGCTACCGCCGTTTGGCTGGTGAAGCGCGGGTTTGGCTGAAGCCGGGCGGCTGGCTGCTGGCCGAATTCGGTGACGGCCAGGCGGACGCGCTCACGGAATTGTTTGGGCAAGCGGGTTGGTCGCTCGAAGCCGTGGAGAAAGACTTGTCCGGGCGCCAGCGGGTTCTCATCGTTCGCGCACCCGTTCACGGTTAAAAGCTGACGTAGCTGCTTCAGCGATCCGGTCGGGGTTCAGCCACACATGGACAGTTTTCTCATCAAGGGCGGCGTGCCATTGCACGGCGAAGTCACCATTTCCGGCTCCAAAAACGCCGTGCTGCCCCTCATGGCGGCGGCATTGCTCACCCAGGATACCTGCATCATCCACCATGTGCCGGATCTCAGTGACGTGCGGTTCATGGTGGAAATCATCAGATCCCTCGGGGCGGAGGTGAAGCTGGAGGCCGGCACCGTGACGATCCGCGCCGCCAAACTGAAGGGCTTCGGCGACTACGATTTGATCCGCAAGATGCGCGGCAGCATCTGCATTCTCGGGCCGCTCCTGACCCGTCTGCATGAAGCCAGCGTCTCGCTGCCGGGCGGGTGCGTCATCGGCACCCGCCCGATTGACCTGCACCTCAAGGGGTTGACGGCGTTGGGGGCCAAGCTGGAGATCGAATCCGGCTACATCCGCGCCAAGACCAAGGGGCTGAAGGGCGCGACCCTCTTCCTCGGTGGCCGGGCCGGCCCCACCGTGCTCGGCACAGCCAACATCATGATGGCGGCGACGTTGGCCGAAGGCGTCACCGTGATCGAAAGTGCGGCGTGCGAACCGGAAGTTTGCGACGTGGCCAATTTCCTCGTGTCAATGGGCGCTAAGATCACCGGCATCGGCAGCCCGACGCTGACGATCACCGGCGTCAAGGAGCTCCACGGCACCGACTACGAAGTGATTCCCGATCGGATCGAGGCCTGCACGTTCATCTGCGCCGCCGCCGCAACCAAGGGCGACGTCCTCATTCACGGTGCCCGCCCGGAACACTTCGCCGCGGTGCTCGACAAGTTGCGCGAAGCCGGGGTGAAGGTGGAACACAAAGCCGGCGCCCTGCGGGTGACCCGCCCGGGTAAACTCAAGCCCGCCGACATCACGACGCTGCCCTATGCCGGGTTCCCGACCGATGTGCAGGCGCAATTCATGGCCCTCATGTGCCTCGCGCCCGGCATCAGCGTGCTGACGGAACGCATCTTTGAATCACGCTTCATGCACGTCGCGGAACTGATGCGCTTGGGTGCCGACATCGCCATCGAAGGCCCCAGCGCCATCGTGAAGGGTGGCAAACCACTCAGCGGCGCTCCGGTCATGGCGAGCGATCTGCGGGCGAGCGCGGCGCTGGTGATCGCCGGCTTGGCGGCGAAGGGCGAAACCCAAGTTCACCGCATCTACCACCTCGATCGCGGCTACGAACACATGGAAGACAAACTCCGCAAACTCGGCGCAAAGATCGAACGCGTGGACGGGGAGTAATTTCTCTTACGCGGCCAGCGGCACCAACGGTCGGCCGCCACATTCGGCACAACGAGTGGCGGCGGCGGTGAACTGGGTCTCGCACCGTTCGCAGTGCAACGTGTTTTCGGGCTCCGTAGGGCGGGCCGGTTCCGTGAGGGTGGCGAGGTCAATCTGCTCGGCGGTCAGCAGGGTTTCCACGGCGGCGAGTTCCTGTTCGCGAAACCAACGCGCGGCCGCGACGACCGCGGGTTCAGTTGACGGAAATTCCGGCTGAATCGGGAACTTCAGGTCGCGCCACACCCGCCGCGCAAAGTCTACGGCGGCCGCACGGGGCAGGAGCGCAAACGCCACGGCCAGCGGATGAAAACGTTCCAACACCGACCGGGCCAAGGCATCGGTCGCACGCACGGCGGAGATCGGCGCGAGGGCGACTAGGATGCCGAGTCGGAAACGCTCGTCGCCGGCGGCGGGATAAAGCGCGCGATGGGCGCGGAGAAAAGCTCGGGTAGTCAGGATGATCAGAAGCCCGAATCCGGGCAGGAGATACCAGACTGTCGGCAACCAACCGCCCCCCCAGATCGCGGCCGGTCCCAGCCCGAACAGAAAACCGAAGAGCGTTAGCGCCCAACGGCGGACCGGGCGGACTTGCGTGAGAAAATTCGCTCGGGCGGCCGCAAGGGCGGAGCGGTCAAAGGCGGCTTGGAGCTCGGCCTGGAGTTGAGGCCGCCGGGCGGTGGGCGAGAGCGCGACTAGCGTGCGCAAACGGGCGGCCAACCGGAGGGGTTCGTGGGGAGAATCGCCCTGCCAAAGCACCTCCCCATTTACGAGCAGACGTTTGTGATCCGCCGCCACGGACTGACAGGTTTCCCACGGGACAAAACGACCGGTGACGCCGGGCCGGCCTTGTCCGGGCAACACTTCGCTGGTGCCTCCGAGCAAGCCCGTCGGCGTGAGCGCCAAGGCTGGCGCCCGGGCTAGGTGGACGGTGCCAAACGGGGGCAGGGGCCAGTTCCAGTGCAGGTCGCCGCGGTCATTGGCGAGCACGCCCGAGTGCATGGACAGCGTCCAACGGAGCCCTAGCCACGACCGAAACACCACGCCCCCGCGGCGCACCCAGAGCAAGCACTCGCCCAGATAAAGGGCGAGTAACACCAGGAGCAGGGTTTGCTGATCGGACATGCGAAGGGAGCTGGAAAGGCCGGCGGCGAAGGAATCGTTCGGCCAGCGTCCCCGCTGGAGGCGAGGGCCGGGCGCACGTTCGTGGCTGCTAGCGTTCTCAGTGGTCCGAGGGGCGCTGCTTGCCGGTCACCAGATTCTTGATCCAAGCGGCCAAACCGGCGACGGCGAAGATCAGCAGCTTCCAGCCCTTCTTAAAAAAGGCCAGCAACCCGCCGAGCAACCCCAACTTGTAGGCGCCGGCCGCCGCCCCCCCGAGCACCAGGGCGCTCAGGCCGTATTTGGCCACTTTATCGCCCTCCTTGTATTCCGCGTAGTTTTCACCGGAGGTGTAGGCGAAGTCCTTCAGTAAGGCGCGAAACTTGGGCAGCGTGGCGTCGATGGCCTTTAAATCGTCGAGCACGAGCGTGACTTTGGTGACGCCCTTGCGGCCGAGCAGACGGACATTGTGATTGATGGATTGCTCGCCTTGGCTTTCGAGGATGACCGCCCATTCGAGGTTCTTGGTTTCATCGTTGTAATTGGGCGGAGTATGCCAGCCGACGACATTGAGCGGCGGCAACCCGGCCTCTTGGCGGCGTTTGTTGTCGGCGACGGCCCCGCGTTGAAACGAAGCCAGCAATTCGTCGGCCTTGAGATCCTTTTTCTCGTCGTCTTTCACGTAGCCGACCTCCTCAAATTCGAAGATCACCCACCAACCGTCGGCCTGATGTTCCAGCGCGCCGATTTCGGTGCCATCGGTCTGGTTGCCGGCCAATTCGAGCAGCTTGCCGGTGTCCTTGGCGCCGACAAAACGGAACTCGGCAGGAAAACGAACGAAGGCCCGGCCTTGCAGGTCGCCGCTGCCGGGGCCCTTGACCCAGCCCAGCTTTTCGATGGGGTTGTTTTTCTTTAGATCGTCGGGAGTGGGGGCGGCGGGCGAAGTGGCCGGAACGGGCGTGGCGGAATCAGCGCCGTGCAGGGCGCCGGCGAGCCACGTCCCCCAGAGCAGGATGGAGCCAAGCGTCGCCAAGAAGCGGTTGTTCATCGGCGGGAAGGAGAATTGCCCGGGCGGGCCACGGCAAGCCGGCAGTTGTAACTGAATCTGCGTCTTGCCCTGCCGCGGGATTCCGCCAAACCTACGGCCCAAAATTTCTTCTCCCAGAATCCCCTCCCTGATCCCTCATGGCAAAAGTCATCGCAGAAATGCTCGTCGAGTCGGTAAAGATGGAACTTCCCGACGTAAAAACCGTCCGCTTCCAGTGGCCTGATGGTTATGATCCGGGCGACTTCAAGACCGGCCAGTTCATTACGGTCTATTGGCCGCATAAGCAGAAATACAAGCGGGCCTACTCGCTGAGTTCGTGCGCGCTGGATCGCGGCCATTACGAAGTGACGATCAAGCGTGACGGCAAGATGGGCACCAGTGTCGTGGACTGGCTGGAAGCCGGCGACAAGATGTTCGTCATCCCGCCGGTCGGGAAATTCCTCCCCGTTTTCGATCCGCCGGGCAAACACCTCATCTGCGTGGCCGGCGGCTCCGGCGTGACGCCGTTCCGTGGTTTCGCCCGCGAGGCGACCGCGCTGAACCTCGATACCCGGATCACGATCCTCTACACGGTCCGGACGACCAACGACATTATCTTCGCCGAGGAATTCCGCGAGCTGGAAGCCAAGAACCCGCGGATCAAATTCATCGTCACCTGCACCCGCCTGACGCCGGAAGACCCGTGGACCGGCCGCCGCGGCCGCATCACGCCAGAGTGGGTGAAGAGCTTCGTGGACGATCCGGCGAACACCGTGTTCTACGCCTGCGGCACCAACGACATGGTCAACGCCGTCGAACACCTCGTGCTCCACGACCTCGGGCTGCCCAAGGAGCAGATGAAGCTGGAGAAGTGGGGTTGAACCCACTCGTCCCGTCCAACCTCCGGCGCCGAGGCTTGCAGCCCAAGCCGGCGCCGGTTTTCTTTGCGCCATGCGCGACACCTTATTCCTCCTCAAGCACGACTTCATCGATGGTGCCGGGAAACCGTTCTTTTGCCCGGAATGCGCGCTGATTAACGGGGTCCTGCACTATTACCCGCAGTTGCGACATCAGTTGGAGGTCCGCTACGTCGATTTTCCCCGGCCGCGCCCGGAGGTCGTCGCCCTCGTCGGCTTGGCCAACCAGAGCTGTCCGGTGCTCGTGCTGGGGGACACGCCGCCGCCCGCCCCCGACGGCGTGGAGGTCCGGGTTTACAATGGGCGGAGCTTCGTCGCGGGAGCGGAAGCCATCGGCAATTACCTGTCGGCGATTTACGGAATTGGCCGCCCGCACTGACGGGGCGCCTCGCAGTTGCAGGCGAAATCCCGATTGGGAACGGCGGCGGACGCAGCAGAAAGTGCCAGCAATACCCTCAATACGGTTTTGAATCGGCCGAGTCCCGCGGTAAGCATTCCCCCGACATGGAAGCGACTTCGGCGCTCAAGCGCACCCCTCTCTTCGCCGCCCACCAACGGCTCGGCGGCAAAGTCATCGAATTCGGTGGCTGGGAAATGCCGGTGCAATATTCGTCCATCGTGGATGAGCATAATTGTGTCCGCCGCGCCGCCGGCATCTTCGACATCTGCCACATGGGTGAGGCTCTCGTCACTGGCCCGGGGGCTGAGGCGTTCCTGAACGAGACGCTGACCAATGACGTCCGCAAACTCGCGGTCGGCGGCGGCCAATATTCCCAGATGTGCAACGAGCGCGGCGGCACCATCGACGATCTCTACGTCTATCGCCTCGCCCCCCTGGAGTTCTTGCTGATCATCAACGCCAGCCGCATTGAGGTCGATATCGCCTGGTTGCAAGACCGGCTCTGCGCCTCCGCCCATCGGTCGGGGGTGATCTTTGAGAATGCGTCCGGCCGGTTGGGCGCCGTGGCGATTCAAGGCCCGCGGGTCGCGGATTTCGTGAACCTTCTTTTCACCGGTCCGTCGCTGGCTGGAACCGCGGTCGCCGCCGCCACCGAACTGAAGAAGAACCAGATCGGCGCTTGGAATTGGAACGGCCAACGCCTCTGGGTCGCCCGCACCGGTTACACGGGGGAAGACGGCTTCGAAGTCGTGGCGCCCGCCGAGATCATTGAAGACCTCTGGACCAAGACGCTGGCCGTCGGCCATGTCGGCTGCCTCCAGCCCTGTGGTTTGGGCGCCCGGGACACCTTGCGCACCGAGGTGTGTTATCCGCTCTACGGGCATGAGCTGGATGAAAACACCTCGCCCATCGAAGCCGGCCTAGGCTTCTTCGTTGCGTTCGACAAAGGCGAGTTCGTGGGCCGGTCGGCCTTGCTCGAACAGAAGACCCAAGGCCCCGGAAAAAAGTCGGTGGCGTTTCGCATGACCGACAAGTCGCCCCCCCCGCGGCCCAGTTACGGCATCTTCAGCGAGGGCGTGAAAGTCGGCGACGTCGTCAGCGGCACCCAGAGTCCGTCGCTGAACGTGGGCATCGGTCTCGGTTATGTGCCGCCGGGGTTGGCCCTGCCGGGCACCCGGATCGAGATCGAAATCCGCGGCCGTCGCTTCGCCGCCGAGGTGGTCAAGAAGCCGATCTACCGGAAAGCCTGAGCGGTAACCGGCGGCCTTTCGGTCGCCCGACCTATGCCGGACATCCTGCTTGCCACGCTCAACGCCAAGTTCATTCACGCGGCGTTTGGGCTGCGTTATCTGTATGCGAACCTTGGCGATTTGCAGCCCCGCGCCGCCCTCGCCGAGTTCGACATCAATCAGAAGCCTATCGAGATCGCCGAGGCGATTCTGGCGCGGGAGCCGCGGATCCTGGGGCTCGGCATCTACATCTGGAATGTGCGCCCGGCGACGGAACTGGTCGGCATCCTGAAGCGGGCGCGCCCGGACCTGACGATCATTCTCGGCGGCCCGGAGGTCAGCTACGAGCCGGACGAGCAGGAGATCGTTCGGCTTGCGGATCACGTGATTACCGGCGAGGCGGACCTGAAGTTTGCCGAGGTCTGCCTCGGGTTGCTGGAGCCAACCGCAGCGGCGGCCCCTTGGCCCAAGCTGATCGCGGCTGAGCTACCCGACCTGAATCAGCTCGCGTTGCCTTACGATTATTATGACGCCCGCGACGTGGCTCACCGCGTCATCTACGTCGAAGCGTCGCGCGGCTGTCCGTTTACTTGCGAGTTCTGCCTCTCGTCGCTCGATATTCCGGTGCGACAATTCCCGCTCGACCGCTTTCTTGGCGCCCTGCAGCGCTTGCTCGACCGCGGCGTGACGCAGTTCAAGTTCGTGGACCGGACCTTCAACCTGCATCTGCCCACCAGCACGGCGATCCTGCGTTTTTTCCTCCAGCGTTGGCGGCCGGGTTTGTTCATCCACTTCGAGTTGGTGCCCGACCGGTTGCCGGAACCGCTCCGGGAACTCATCGCGCAATTTCCGCCCGGCGCCCTCCAGTTTGAAGTCGGTCTGCAAACGCTGAATGAAGACGTGGAACAACTCATCAGCCGCCGCCAGAACCACGCGCGGCTCGACGAAAACTTCCGCTGGCTGCGCGCCCACAGCGGCGTCCATCTCCACGCCGATTTGATTGCGGGTTTGCCCGGCGAATCGCTTGCCAGTTTTGGGGCCGGCTTCGACCGATTGCTCGCGCTCGGTCCGCAGGAGATCCAAGTCGGCATCCTCAAGCGGCTGCGCGGCACGCCCATCATTCGGCACGACGCCGAGTGGGCGATGGCCTACAGCCCGCATCCGCCCTACGAGGTGCTCCAAACCCGGCACATGGACTTTGCGACCTTGGGTCGAATGCGGCGCTTCGCTAGCTTCTGGGACATTTACGGGAACAGCGGCAACTTCACCGAGACGCTGCCGCTGCTGTGGTTGGTCCCGCTGACCGCTCCGGCGTCGCCCTTCCAGTCATTTCTCGCCTTCAGCGACTGGCTGCACGGGCAGGGGGTGAAAACCAGCGGCATTGCGCTCATCCGCCAATACGAATTGCTGTGGCAATATCTCTGCGCTCAACCCGCCCGCACCAGTGAAGTCATTGGTCCGGTGATGCAGCGCGACTACGCCCGAGGCGGCCGCAAGGACGTGCCCGCGTGGTTGGGCGGTGGATCGGTCGAGCGGCCCAAGGGCGGCGGCAAGAGCGCCTTACCGAAGCGCCAAGCTCGGCATCTGGCGGAAGGCGTTTTGCCCGTCGCGCCCGTGGACAAGGCGGTGTAACCATTTAGCCACTAGCCAGCGTGTGGGCGGCTGGCTTCAAGGGTGACGGGCCCAGTTGAGAAAGACGTAGCGGTGCACGCCTTTCGTCCCCAACCACATCAAGGCGGCCTTCAACCACCGGCCGGGACCAATTATTTCAATCCGGGTGGTTCGGGTAATTCGGGTGGCGTTGGCGCCCACGGTTGCCAGCACGAATTCCTCGGCGATGCCAGCCACGCAGGGGCGAAAATATACCGTCGTGGATTCCATCTCAAAGCGAAGGCACTGCGGCGCTTCCCAGTGGGTGATTCGCTGCTGAATCAAGCCGCGATCCGAGACGCATTCACGCCGTTGACCGACGCCTCCGTGCCCCTTAGGAAGCCGGCACTCTACCGGCTTGGGAATGCCAAACCAAAACAGCCACGGCCGGCGGACCTCCATTTTGGACGCACACAGGAGCGGCCAGAGCACGGCCGGCGGTTTGCCGATGAGCGTTGAAGTTTGCACGCGCATGGGCGGCTTATCCCGCAAACCCACTCGTCAGCCGACCCCGGACCTTGACGTCGCCCCGGGCGATGGCGGCGATGGCCGCGGGATACAGTTCGCGTTCCGCAAGTTGGATGCGGGCATGCAGCGACTCCGCAGTGTCGCCATCCAGCACGGGCACGGCGCGTTGGCCGATGATTGGGCCAGTATCCACTCCCTGATCGACATAATGCACGGTGCAACCGGTGAACTTCACGCCGTAGTCCAAAGCTTGTTTCCACGCGGCCAATCCGGGAAACGACGGCAGTAGCGAGGGGTGAATGTTCACCACGCGGCCCTCGAAGGCGCGGAGGAATTCGCCCTTCAGAATCCGCATGAACCCGGCGAGCACGACCAAGTCCACCTGCGCTTCCCGCAAGGCGCCCAAATAGGCGGCCTCGGCGGCTTCATCCAGTTTGGTCCGAAATTTTCCCGGCGGCAGGTAGCGGGCCGGAAATCCGCGAACGGAGGCGTGCCCCAGGATGCCCGCGCCTTCGACGTCACTGAGCACGAGCGCGACTTCGGCTGGCAACTGCCCGGCGGCGAGGGCATCGGCGAGGGCGACGAAGTTGGACCCTTTGCCTGAGCCCAGCACACCGATTCGAAACGGACGGTTTGACGACACGGGCCAGCGTAGGCACGCCGACCGGTCCGGCCTCAAGGCGGGAAAATCCAACTGTGGCTTGCGTCGGTGTTTGCCGACCGGCGACAAACCGCATGTGTTGCTGGTTATGTTGTTCGGCGGCTTGGCGTTGTTGAGCGCGATCCTCTTCGGATGGCAGCTCGCCGTGGCTCGTGAATTTCCGCTGCACCGCCGGCTCGCCCCACCGACGCACTTTCCTGGAGTTTCGCTGCTCAAGCCGCTCAAGGGTGCCGACGACTTTACGGCCGCCTGTCTGCGCACTTGGCTGGCCCAAGACTACGCGGGGCCGGTGGAAATTCTCTTCGGCGTCGCCGAACCCACGGACCCAGCCTGTGGCGTCGTGCTGGAGTTGCTGAAGGAATTTCCCGAGGCCGACGCTCGCCTCGTGTTCTGTCCCGACCGCGGCGCCGCCAACGCCAAGGTGGGCATCCTGAGTCGGCTCGAAGCCGAAGCGCGCCACGGGGTCTTGGTCGTGAGCGATGCCGATGTCGCGGCGTCGCCCGACCTGGTGGCCCAGTTGGTGAAGCAGTTGGAAGTTCCCGAGGTCGGGTTGGTGACGTGCCCGTATCGCACGGCCAATCCAGAAACGGTGCCGATGCGGCTGGAGGCCGTCGCCGTGAACGCTGACTTCTGGAGCCAAGTGTTGCAGGCGCGTGCGCTCGGCCCCCAGAGCTTTGCCTTGGGTGCAACCATGGCCCTGAGTCGGGCGAAACTGGAGGCGGTCGGCGGATTTGCCGCGCTGGAACAATTTCTCGCCGATGACTTCCTGCTGGGCCGGCGGGTGGTGGCGACGGGCAGCACCATCGCGCTCAGTTCAGTCGTGGTGGATTGCTGGGATCCGCCCCAGGATTTCGTCGCCGTGTGGCACCATCAATTGCGCTGGGCGCGCACGATCCGCACCTGCCTGCCGCGTGAATTTGCCGCGAGCCTCCTTAACAATGTGACGCTCTGGGCCTTTGCCCTCGATGCCGCTGCGCGCGCAAATCACTGGGCCGTCGGTTCCTATTTTGCCGGGCTGATTCTGCTTTGCCGAATCGTGGGAGCCGGGTGGTTGCAGCGCCGGATGGGCGTCGCGGCTGGATTCTGGGCGAGCTTCCTTTTGGTGCCAGCGAAGGATTTGCTGAACGTGGCGTTGTGGGTCGCCGCTTTTGCGGGCAACCGGGTGACGTGGCGTGGCGTTGATTACGCGGTGGCCACCGACGGCCGATTGCCGCGGCTCAGCTAAGCCCGCGGTCAATCGGCCCGCCGTCCCGCTTACCAAACCCGCGCCCAGAGCAGTTTCAGGTAGCGGCTCTCCAAGCAATTGGACATCACTGGATGGTCAGCCCCGGCCCCGGTGCGGTCGAGGAACTGTAGTTTGCGGCCCACGCGGTGGGCACTGCGAATGGCCATCTGTTCAAACTCGCCCGAGCTGAGCTGGCCCGAGCAGGAGCACGTCACTAGCAGGCCGCCGGGTTTGGTGATGACCATGCCCAGGGAATTGAGGTCTTCGTATTTCAACATGCCCTCGGCGAAGACCTCTTCGTCGCGACCGTCGATGAGCTTGGGCGGATCCAGCACTACCACGTCGAATTTCTTGCCGTCCTTCCGCATCTGCCGGGCGTAGCTGAAGGCGTCGCAATGCACCCATTCGATGCGGGTCTGGTTCAGGTTGGCGTTGCGCTTGGCTTGGTCGATGGCGTTTTCGTCGAGGTCCACAGCGGTGACTTCGGCGGCGCCGCCGAGTTGCTTCGCGGCGAGGGCAAAGCCGCCAGTGTAGCAGCACAGGTCAAGCACTTCGGCGTCCTTGCACCAACGAGTCAGGGCGCGGCGGTTCTCGCGTTGATCGCAGAAGAAGCCTGTTTTGTGGCCCGTGGCGAAGTTCACTTCGTAGCGGATACCGTGTTCGCGGATCTTCACGGTGCGGACTTCGTCAGAAGCGATTTCACCGACCCGGATGCTTTCGTGTTTGGCCACGGGATGATCGACTTCGATCACGGTGCGGGTCGTGCCCAACCGGGCCTTGAGGTGGGCGAGGACGGTCGGCAGACGCTGCCAAATGCCGAGGCTGTGGATTTGAACGCTGAGCACTTCAGCAAACTTATCCACCACCAGCCCGCTCAGGCCGTCGCCGTCGGAGTGGATCACCCGAAAGGCATCGGTTTGCGCGGGCAGGTCGAGCACCTTGAGTCGCAGGTCCAGTGCGCGGTCGATGAGCGCAATAAAGTCAGCCTCACCAAACGCGTCGTCGCCGTGATGGATCACCCGCAGCGGCACGCGGGCGAGGGGGTTGAACAACCCGTGGCCGAAGGGGCGGCCGTTTTTGTCGATGACGGTGACCAGATTGCCCGGCTTCGCGTCGGGCGAAACCGCGCCGACCATGGCGGGATAGATGGCCGGGGCGTAGCTGAAGGTCTTCATCTGCACCCACGGCTTGGGCCAGTGCTCACTGCCCTCGGGTGCGGCCTTGGGTCGGATACCGCCGGCGGGGCGGGGAAAGGGGCGGGGCCAGCCGCCGCCCGGCCCCTCCCGACGGGGGGGAGAGGTGTAGGAACCGGGCCGGGAGCGCGAATAACCATCGTTCATCGGGTGAGGCGTAACGGCATTGCCCCCTGTGGAGCAATGCGGAAGTCAGGATAATCAACTTCGGGGTGGTCTGGTTTCAGGCACTTGCAGGCCGGATAAAGCGAGGTGAGTTTGCCGGGGGAAAGATCCCGCCACCGCCTCGCGCACCTTGCATACCTCGATTTCTTCGGCGGGGCCGGAGGCGCTTGGAGGGCTCCGGCTGTGAAGTGCTCCCCAAGGAATGGACTCCGCGGTTGGGTTAGGAAAACCACGGGTGTAAAAACGGTCGAGAAGCCGCGCCGGCCTAGTGTGGAGCGCAAGGTTAAGGTGGTGCTTGGTTCACGGGGTAGAATCAGGATTCCGGTGGGGTCATCGAAGTCGAGGGTGTCGGCGGTGATAGCAGCGACGTTTTTTGGCCGGTAGCCCCTTCGGATCCATTGCGAGCCCCGAGGCGGGCAGGGTGTTTGGGTGTTGAGTCTGACCCAAGGCAGCTTTGCTTCGCTGGAGCAGCGGTTCAGAGCCGAAAAGCTGCGCCGCCGTTCATTTTTCAGACCCGCTTCGGGCTCGGGTTGGCGCGTCGAGTTCATGTTGAATGGGACACAAAAAAGCCCACGGCCAAAGGCCGTGGGCAAGTATCGGGGAACCGACGGGGCGAACTAGTCGCTCAGTATTCTCGGGTCTTGTTGACGCCGGGCTGCGGCACGGGATAGCGACCGTTGGCGTCGGCCAGCACTGGAGCCGGGGAGTTCAAGGTCAGTTTGTCCAAGTCGGGCGCGAGTTCGTGGGTGTCATTCCACATTTCATCGTAGGTGATGACTTGGCCGGTATGGGCGGCTTTGCGTCCCATGGTGGCCACGAGGCTGGCTTGCACACCGCGCTTGACCTCGTTGTAGGGCGTGTTGTTCCGGATGGCGTTCACGAGGTCCTGCCATTCGACCTGATACGGATCCAGCTCGGGGCCTTCCTTCGGGGAACGCCAAGCGATTTCGGAATTGGTCATCTTGTGGCCCTTGTAGATGCGGGCACCCGACGGCCAGTGAGAGTTCGAGGAGATGACGGCGAGGGATTTGGAGCCGTGGGCGAAGCTGGCGAATTCGTCGTGGCACCCCGCCATGCAGCGGCCGTAGAAGAACATCTTCGTGCCGTCCTTGAAGGTGTATTCGCAGGAGTAGTTGTCGAAGTTCTGGTCGACGTTGTCGCCGCGGAAATGGCGGCCGCCGGAGGCCTGCACTTCGACCGGCCAATCGTTTTTCATCCAGCAGCACTCGTCGATGTTGTGGATGTAGTAATCGTTGAAGCAGCCGCCGGAGGCCCAGATGAAGCTGTGGAAGCGGCGAATCTGATAGAGCAGTTCGTTTTCGCCTTCGGGCTTGCGGGTGGAGAAGGCCGACGCGACCGGGCCGTGCATGCGGTAGCCACGCAGAGCGATGATTTCACCGATCTCGCCGTCGCGGATGCGGTTGAAGAGGCCCTGACGGGTTTTGCAATGGCGGATCATCAAACCGACGCCGACCTTGAGGCCTTTGGCATCCGCTTGGTCGGAGAGTTCGAACATGCGCCGGGCGCTGGGTCCGTCCACGGACACCGGTTTTTCCATGAACACGTGCAGGCCGCGTTCAATGGCGTATTTGAACATGACCCAGCGAAAGGCGGGGGGCGTGGTCAAAATCGCGATGTCTTTGCCGGGCCGCAGGCAGTCCATGGCCTTCTTGTAGCCGTCGAAACCGATGAACTTGCGCTCTTCCGGCACATCGACTTTTTCGCCGAATTGGCCCTTTAAGCCCTCGTAAGCGGACTTGAGACGATTCTCCGCCACGTCGGCCATGGCCACGAGTTTCATCGGGGCGGTTTCCACCCGCAGGGCGTTGGCCGTCGCGCCAGTGCCCCGGCCGCCGGGCCCCATGACGGCGACCTGCATGGTGTTGTCTTCCGCCGCGAATACGTGGGGCAGCGTCACGCCGGCCAACGCGCCAGTGGCGGCAATGGCTCCGGTCTGTTTGAGAAAGCCACGACGGGACGTGGCATTCGTCGTTGAAGGGGAATCGTGCATAGGTGCGAAGCTTCAATGACGTCGCCGCGCCGCGTCAACTTCGAGGTTTTAGCAAACTTCTTTGAAACTCCCTTCCCGGGCCCCGGGTGCTGCCTCAGGCCGGGCCAAACTGCGCTGTGCCCGGTATTGATCAACCTTATGAAGACCTCGCTCCACCGTCTCTTCGCCGCCACGCTTGTGGGCGTCGCCGCCGTCACGACCACCCTGTTCGCCGCTGATTCCCCGGCCGGGTTTGTGGACTTTGGGCAATTCCAGCCCTCGGTCTCGGCCGACACCTTTGTCGAGGTCAAACTCAGCAGCGGGCTGCTCCAGTTGGCCGCCCAATTGACCCGCAAACATGAACCCGACGTCGCCAACCTGCTCCAACAGGTCCATTCGGTCCGGGTCAACGTGGTGGGTTTGGGTGACGACAACCGGACCGACACCCTCCAAAAAGCCACCGCCCTGCGTCGAGATCTCGAAGGTCGCGGTTGGGAACGCATTGTGAACGCCCAGGAAAAAAACCAAGACGTCTCCGTGTTCCTGAAGACCCGCAACGCCGACACCGTGGAAGGCCTCGTCGTTACCGTGGTGGAAAATCAGCGTGAAGCCGTGTTCGTCAATATCGTGGGCGACGTGAAGGTCGATCAACTCGCCCAACTGGGAGACAAGCTCAACCTCGAACCCCTGAAGCAAGTCGGCGCCCTGATCGAGCAAAAGCCCGCGACCAAGAAACCCGCGCCCGAATCGAAAAAATGAGTCCGCTCACTCCCGACTATTGCCCCCAACGCTTGGCCGCTTCAGCGGACTGTTTATGCTGAACCCTGATCCTACTTCGGGAAGTGCGCCCGCCGCGGTTCCTGGGACCAAGCCGCCGCGCCGCTTGCGGTGGCGTTACCTGTTTCTCGGTGCCTTCGCTGCTTTCATTCTAGGGAGCGGGCTGCTGGTTTGGTCGTTTTTCCCGGGGCCAGAAGTTCGCCGCCTGCGCTCGGTCGTGGCGGAAGCTTACCCCGGGGTGAGCCAAACGAAATTCGTCGGGGGAATCGGTTGGCCAGCGCTGGGAGTGGTCCGAATGGTGACTCGTTTCACCACGCTGGACGCCGACGCCAAGCTGGGGCTGCAAGCCCTTCGCCGGGCCGACGTCAGTGTTCAGCAATTGGCCGCCCAATTGGAACCCGCCGAACGACCACAACTGATGGCGGCCTTGGATCGGCAAATGGACCGACAAGGCTGGGAGCGAACGGTGACAGTGCTGGAGCGGGACCAAACGGTCGTGATTTACGTCCGCCGGACAGCCGACTCCGCGGATGAGTTGAGCGTCGCTTTGTGGGTGTTGCAAGGGACGGAACTGATCGCGGTTGCCGCCCGATGCGACCTCGCCCCGGTGATGAAAATCATCGCGCGCCACCGCGGCTTTCCGTGGGCCGCCGAGAGCGATCGATTTAACTGACCGCCGTCGGCCTCGGGGCCGCCATGAGCGGCAAACGGGACCGGCGGGGCTGCAGCTGCTTTAACTGGACTCAGCCTCGCCCGGCAGTCGCACCACGATCCGAGGTGGGGGCGGCGGCGGCACCGCAACGACTTCGGCGGCTAGGCGGCGTTGCGCCATCGCCCGCAGTTGGGCGCTCGCCCCAAAGGCCGGCGGCGTGTCCGGATATTCGCGGAGAATCTGTTCCAGCAACGTGCGGGTAGCGGCTTCGTCGTGCCGAAACTTCAGGTGCCAACTCGCCAAGTGTCCCAGCCAGACCGGCACTCGCTCCGGCGGTCGGTCGGTTTGAGTCAGCAGGGCTTCAAGGCCTTGAATCCCGCGGGCGAAATCCCCGAGCTCCTCCGCTTGCAACACGGCAATTCGTTCGCGGATGGCGACGTCGCCCGGTTGCAGGCCGAGGCGGACGTGCAGTCGGTCAATCTCTTGGCGCGCCGACTCCCGGCGTTCGCTGCCGCGCTCGCCCGGTTGGGCTTCGACCGCCCCATCGCTTAGGGAGGGCAGGCGGATGCGTCGGGGCGTGCGTTGGGCGATGAGTTCCTCGCGGTCCAACGGCAATTGGGCGAGGCGGTTTTCGGCCGTGCGGGCAAACGGTGTGCCGGCACAACGGGTGATCAGTTCCTTGAGGGAGGCCCGGGCGGCCGGCGGATTTTCCCCCAGCTTCAACTGCCAGTCGGCGAGCCGATTCAAGGCTTGAGACACCTGAAACGGGGTCAAAGTCGGCTGCCCGATCAATTCCCGAATGGTGGCTTCGGCGGGCGCCAGTTCCCGGAAGTTTTCGGCGTAAAGGTGGGCCAGCATCAGCCAGCCTTCAAAGTCGTCTTCGCAGCGCTCTAATTGCTCAATCACGGCGGTCTCGGCTTCCGCGTATTTGCCCAATTTCATCCGGCCCACCGCCTTCGCGTAGGACAGGATTGGCTTGGGTTTGGGGCGGCCCAAGACCTGCAGCACCGGCACCTGAAGGATGATCGCCGAAAAGCCGGCTGCCGCCGGTCCGGCCCACCACAGCAAAAGCCCCGCGGGCGGCAGGAGGAACCCGGCGTAAACGACAGCCCAAACCTTCCGCTCGGCGACGAGTTCCGACCACCGCAACTGCGGCAGCAGCCGGGCGAGCGCAAAGGCTGACCAAAAAGAACTGGTGAGCAGCAGGGTGAGGCCAACGCCGAGCGCAAA
>CAIJLV010000107.1 GCA_903821635.1 uncultured Verrucomicrobiota bacterium
CCCCGGTTTTCTTTGAGCATGTCTCCTCCCCCATCTAAACCGTGCCGGTGGCTAGTCGCCTACGCGGTCCTCGTCGCACTCAGCACGTTAGTCCTGATCTGCCTTGGCGGCTTGGTAACGAGTAAAGGGGTGGGCATGGCGGTCCCTGATTGGCCTACCAGTTACGGCTACAACATGTTCTTCCTTCCGCTGGAAAAATGGTGGCGAGTAGGCGGAATTCATGACGAACACCTCCATCGATTGGTCGCCAGTTCGGTCGGAGCACTTACCCTCGGGTTGGCGTTGTGGCTGCAATTAGATCGGGCGGCGGTGACGGTTCGTCGCTTGGGCTGGATCGCCGTTGGGTTGGTGATATTTCAGGGTCTCTTGGGTGGCTTGCGGGTCGTGCTCGATAAGGAAATGGTGGCAGGAACAACTTTGGGAACGGTTTTTGGAGTCGCCCACGGAATGTCTGGCCAAACCTTTTTCGCGCTGCTGGGAGTAATTGCATGGCTGCTCTTCCAATTGAATTTGCAACCCAGCGCTCCACGGGGCGCAGGTAGCGACCGCTTCCCGTTACCGCACATCGGAGCAGCGTTAATCCTCGGTCAGCTCGCATTGGGGGCGATGATGAGGCATCAACATGCCGGCTTGGCGATTACCGACTTCCCTTTGGCTTATGGCCAGCTTTGGCCGTCTGTCGATGCTGATTCGATTGCCCGCTACAATCAGTTGCGGACCGACGATACAGTCGTGACGGCTTCCCAGATCATCCTTCAAATACTGCACCGCTGCGGAGCTGTGGCCATAGTCGCGACGGTCGGTGCGGCCTTTTTTGTTGCGCGGCGCCGATTTGGAACCGGTTCAACGGTGGCGCGGGCCGCGGCAGTCTGGCTGGCGCTGATATCGGCGCAGTTCCTCTTGGGTGCGGCTACTATTTGGACCCGGAAATCGGCCGATGTGGCTACCGCTCATGTAGCCGTGGGGGCTTTGTCGCTGTTGACAGCGTGCGTGATGATTCTCATTGCCCGAGGCCGGGTTATCCCGGCTAGTGTTTCTCCGCCATCGACGGCGGTTTCGCTAACTACGCAGTCTGGTTCCCGTTGAGATTTTTTCACTTGAAAGTCATCGCCTCCACCCTGCCCGCCACCGATTTAATCCGGGATAAGAGTCCCGTTACGATTTTTAGTGAGCTAATCAAAGCCCGACTGACGCTGCTCGTCGTGTTGACTACTTTGGTAGGCTATTATCTGGGAGCAGGGTCGACCGTGGACTACCGGCTCATGCTTCATACGGTCCTTGGGACCGCATTGGTTGCCAGTGGAGCCTCGGTGCTTAACCAGTTGCTGGAGCGGGATTTTGACGCGCTCATGCGGAGGACCGCAGACCGGCCGCTACCGTCAGGACGGGTTACGCCCAATTTCGCGCTCATGCTCGGAGTTGTGCTCAGCGTAGTTGGCCTTGTGTGGCTTTTGCTCGCGGTAAATACGCTCACGGCGTTGCTCGGAGCAATCACCCACGCGTCTTACGTCTTTGTTTATACGCCTCTCAAACGAGTGACAGTGCTGAACACCCTTGTCGGAGCGATTCCAGGGGCCTTGCCGCCTTTGATGGGGTGGACGGCTGCAACCAATGAATTGTCAGCGCCGGGGTGGAGTCTGTTCGGGGTTCTATTTTTCTGGCAACTGCCGCATTTTATGGCGATTGCTTGGATCTATCGGCTGGATTATTTGGGAGCCGGTTATCGAATGCTCTCCGGGGTAGATCCTGAAGGCCGAAGGACTGCCGCCTCGGCGATTCGGAATACATTGGCATTGATTGTTGTTTCCCTATTTCCGTTCCTACTCGGCTTGACTGGAAAATGGTATTTAACAGGAGCGATTTTGGGTGGTGTGGCGTTTCTGGTCACTGCCGTTCGATTCGGGCAGAATTTGACGCCCAAGACGGCTCGGTGGCTTTTCTTGGTTAGTATTGCCTATCTTCCGATCATGCTGGGACTTTTGGTGGCAGACAAAAACACCAAAAAATTGACGAACCCGGCCCCGATCCCTGTAATAATGCCTCCCCCGAAATCCGGGGCCGCCGCCGCCGCTTTCTAACGCTGATCAGGTAATCGTTTTTGACCAACTCTATGCAGACCGCCACGAAGCACGCAGCCGGGCACTCTCACGCTGCGGCTCACGATCACCACGAGCCGGGATTCTGGCAGAAATACATCTTTTCGACCGACCACAAGATGATTGGCATTCAGTATGGGA
>CAIJLV010000108.1 GCA_903821635.1 uncultured Verrucomicrobiota bacterium
CACCATCATGTGCTGAAGTTCTTCCGCACCGGGGCATCGGGCAAAACGGCCTCAGCCTACGCCCAGTTCAACAAGAAGAACTCTTGGCGCCGCGCTTCCCCCAATTCCGAGCGCGAAAAGGCCCTGAACTGGCGCCTCTACAAGGAAACGTCGCTCGGCTTGATCGGCGAAGTCGGCATCCACTCACTCGACTGCACGAACTGGTTTCTCGACAAATTGCCGGTCTCGATCACCGGCTTCGGCAGCATTCTCCAGTGGCAGGACGACCGCGAAACCGCCGACACGGTTCAGGCCGTCGTCGAGTATCCCGGTGGCGTGCGCATGACCTTTGCGTCGACGCTGGCCAGTTCTTTTGAAGCGGAACACCAGATCTTCTACGGCAGTGACGCCGCGATCCTGATCCGGGACAACCGGGCGTGGATGTTCAAGGAGGTCGATGCCCCCTTGCTCGGCTGGGAGGTATACGCTCGCAAGGACGACATGCTGAGCGACTCCGGCATCGCGCTCGTGGCCAACGCCACCAAAATTCTCGCGCAAGGCAAGAAGCCCGCGGAAGCAGCGAGCGAGACCGATTCGCCGTTGAAATACGCGCTGGAGAAATTCATCGAACACGTCAACGAAGGCACCACCCCGACGGGCAACTGGCAGGCGGGCTTTGAGGCCACCGTCACCGCCATCAAGGCCAACGAAGCCGTGGCGACCGGCAGCAAAATCACCTTCCAAAAGGAATGGTTCGTCGTTTGACCGGAAGGGGGCGGGCCGCCCCTCGCCGGCCCGCTTCTCGCCGGCGGGAGGCCGCGGTAATTCGCCGGTTGGAACGCTCGCCTTGAACGGCCGAAGGCGGCACGATCACGCCGCTTAACTTTAATGAAACTCGCAATCTACCAAGTCCTGCACGTGGCCTCGATGGTCTTGTTGGCCTCGTTCACGTTCCAATCCTTCGCCAATCCCGACCCGAAAAACCGCAAACGGTCGGCGATGATCACCGGCATCCTCAGCCTGCTCATGTTGGTGGGTGGCTTTGGCTTGGTCGCCGTGCTCAAAGTGGGCTTTCCCTGGTGGGTGCTGGTGAAGTTGGTGTGCTGGCTGGGCCTGTCGGCCCTCGGGGGCCTTGCCTTCCGGAAACCAGCACGCATTCCGATGCTCCGGTCCACCGTGATCGCCTTGGTCGTGCTTGCGATTTCGACCGTCTATTTTCGCAACTTGGTGACCGGTAGCCACGAATAGTTGCCGCCACCGCCGCGGGCGAAAGTCAGGCTCTGGAGCTGAGTTTCGTCCAAGGCGAGGGTTGCGGCCGGAACAAACCGGGGGAGCGCGTGGCCACGGCGCCATGATTGGCCGGTCCGGCCCCCCAAATCGCCACTGCGGCACCGAATTTCCCGATTCGACTTCGCAACTCAAACCCACACGCTGCTTCCGTGTCGGAGAATACCACCGGAGTGTTCGCCACCACGCACTGGAGCGTGGTGCTGGCGGCTGGGGATTCCCCTTCCCCCGCTTCACAGACCGCCTTGGATCGACTCTGCCGCGGCTACTGGTTCCCGCTTTACGCCCATTTCCGCCGCCGCGGCCGCAAGGCCGACGAGGCCGCGGAGTTGACCCAAGAACTCTTCGCCAATTTGCTCCGGCGCGACGGGTTGCGCCGCGTCGCGCCGGAGAAAGGTCGCTTCCGCACCTTCCTCCTGACCACCGCCGACCGACTGATGTTCGACCAGCACGCGGCCGAAACGGCCCGCAAGCGCGGCGGCGGCCAATCCCCGCTCGCACTGGATGCCCTTTCCGCCGAGGAACGCTTTGCGCTCGAACCGCTGACCCTCGAAACGCCCGACCGCGCCTTCGACCGGCAATGGGCGCTCGTGCTGCTCGACCAAGCGATGCGGAAGCTCGCCGAGGAGCAGGCCGCACGGGACGACGCCGACGCCTTTGCCCACTTGAAGCCATTTCTCGCGGCCGAGGCGGAAGCCGGCGACTACGGCCGACTGGCCACGGAATTGGGCCTGGCCCCCAACACCATCGCCAAGCGCGTGGAACGCCTGCGCGAACGGTTCCGAGAACTGGTCCTCGCCGAGGCCCTGCAAACCGTGGGCACCCCCGCCGAGGCGGAGGCCGAACTGCGATCCCTCTTCGGCTGAAAACGCGTCATCGCTCCGGGTTTCCGCCGTTTCCCTTCATAGTGACTTCGCCCTCGAACTCCGCGTGCCCGCGCTGCGGCCAGACCGTTTCCAGCGGCTGGATCGGTGGACTGTGCCCGCGCTGCGTCTCCCGCACCTCGCTGGGCGCCTTGCTGGCCTCGACGCCCGCGGCCCGGCCCCGGCTCGGCGACTACGAACTCGGCGAAGAACTCGGCCGCGGAGCGATGGGGGCCGTTTACCGCGCCCGGCATGTCCCGCTGGGCCAGACCGTCGCGCTCAAGGTCGTGCTGACCGGCGAGTTTGCCAGCGAGCCGGAACGCCGCCGGTTCCTCGCCGAGGCCGGCCAAGCGGCGCGGCTGGACCACCCCAACATCGTGCGGGTCCTCAACTACGGCGAGGCCGATGGCCGGCAGTTCTACGCGATGGAACTAGTCGAGGGCCCAACGCTGGCGGCGGCCAAGCAACGGGGAGAATGGCGGATGAAGCCGGCGGAAAGTGCCGCTACCCCGGGTTCCTTCCGCCATTTCGCCATTTTAATTTCTCAGGTCGCCCGGGCCGTTCAGCACGCCCACGAGCGCGGCGTCCTGCATCGCGACCTCAAGCCCGGCAACATCCTGCTCGATGCCGACGGCACGCCGCACGTCGCCGACTTTGGCTTGGCCACGTTGCTCGGCGGCGACGGCGAGAGCCAGCCCGTCCGCGCCACCTTGGCCGGCTCGCCCTTGGGCACGCCCGCCTACATGCCACCCGAACAGGTCCGCGGCGAACGGTCCGTGACCACCGCCTCCGACCTGTGGAGCCTCGGGGCGATTCTTTACGAACTGCTCGCCGGCCGCCCGCCGTTCACCGGGGGCAACGCCCCGGAGACGTATCGGAAGATCCTCGAAGAAGAACCGAGCCCCATTGCGAATCACGATTCCCGAACCACGGATTGCGGCGACACCGGGACCGAGCCCGCAAAACGCCAAGGGAAAGTCGTAAACCCAGTTCCCCGAGACCTCGAAATCATCGCGCGGAAGTGCCTGCGGAAAGCGCCCGGCGAACGCTATTCGTCCGCCGGCGCGTTGGCCGACGACCTCGACCGCTGGCTCCAAGGCGAACCCATCCTGGCCCGGCCCGTCCGCGCCACCGAGCAGGCTTGGCTTTGGGTCCGCCGCCGGCCGGTGGTCGCGGCGCTGACCACGACTGTCGCGTTGCTAGTGCTATTGGTGGCCATCGGCGGCCCGGTGGTCGCCTTCCGGCTGTCCCGGGCGGAACGCCAGGAGCGCGCCGCGAACGTCACCGCGCAGGAAAAGCTCTTTGAATCCCTGCTCGCCCAAGCCCGGGCGTCGCGGCTCACCTTGGAACCCGGCCGGCGCGAGGCCGGACTCAAGGCGGTTCAGGCGGCCGCCAAAATCCGGGTCTCACCCGAACTGCGGGACGAAGCGGTCGCCTTGCTGGCGCTTTCCGACCAAGGACAGCCGACTGCGGTGTCCAACCTCGTGTTCCGCGGCGACGCCATGGCCCTCGACGCCGACTTCCAGCGATTTCTCCAGGAAGAAGCCGGCCCGTCATTCTCGCTTCGGCGGCGCAGTGACGGGTTGGAGGAGTTCCGCTGGCCCACCCCCACCAACAGCGGCTACCTCGCCCATCGGGAGCTGAGTCCAGACGGTTCCCTGCTTGTGCTCAACTACAGCCGCCCCCGCCTCGTGCTGGTGCGACTGGCCCAGCGCGAAGTCCTTTTCGACGAGGCCGACACCTGGTTCGGCGGGTTTTCCCCGGACGGCTCATGGTTCGCCGCGCTGCGCGGCGATCACGCACTCAGCGTCCACGAAAGTGCCACGGGGCGGCCGGTGGCCGAACACCGCTTCGAGCAGACCGCCCGCGCGAGCCTCGCGTTTCATCCGGGTGGGGCCCCCGTGCTGGCAGTGCCCGTCGGGCCGGAATTGCAGCTCTGGAACTGGGCGACGGACCAGATTGTCGGCCGGATGGCGGAAGGCGCCGAAGTCCGATGCGCCGCTTGGCACGGCGACCTGTTGGCCACCTCGCTCTTGGGCGGAGAAATCCGGTTGCTCGACCTGCGTCGGAACCGGCGACTGCTGCTCAGCGGCCACCTTGACACGGTGGAATACCTCCGATTTTCACCCGACGGCACCTTTGTTGCCTCGCTCGAAGGGAACGACGGCTTGGCGCACTGGTGGGACACCCAGACAGGTTCGCCCCGACTGCGCAGCGACCGGTTCAGTTTCCGGCAATTCAGCCGCGACGGTTCCCAAGTTCTGCTCACCACGCCCACCGTCTGGGCCGTTGCCCCGGTCTTGCGTCCGCATTCCTACCGGTCCACCCGCCTGCACGGCGAGGCGCTGAATGCCCACAGTCCCGACGGTCGCTGGCTCCTGGGCGGCGGCGCCGACGGCCTTGAAATCTGGGACGCCGAACGCCAGTTACCCCTCGCCGCCCGGCCCATGCAGGGGTTCATCGAGGCGTTCGTGACCGACGACGGCCGGGAATTGCTCGCCTGCGACCACCGGCGCATCGTCCGTTGGCACCTCGGTTCCGAGCAGAACCGGCTCACCCTCACTGGCGAACGAACCTTGTTCACCGCGCCCGATTGGCGGATCGAAGGCTTCGCCGTGAGCCCGGACGGAAAGCAATTTGCCGTGGCCCACGACAACCAACTGGCCCTAGTGGATGCGCGCGCGCCGGACCGCTTCACCCACCTGACCAACGCCAGCATTCCCCGCTCGCCCACATTCAGTCCCGACGGCCGGTGGCTGGTGGCCGGCACCTTTCACGGGCGCGGCCTCCAGATCTGGGAATTGCCCGCTGGCACGCCCGGCCCCGTGCTGAACACCGGAAACGTGTTTACCCGCTTCAGCCCAGACGGCACCCGACTGCTCGCCGCCACCAGCGCCGGCCTGATCGTCTTCGAGACCGGCACCTGGAAGGTCCTGTTCAAGCTGCCCAGCGAAGCCGCCTCGGACCTGCCGGGCCGGGCCGCCTGGAGCGCCAATGGCCGCCTGCTCGCCTACGCCCATCGCCAGAAAACCGTTCTGCTCGTCGACACGGAGTCCTGGCAAACCCGGCTGCGGCTCGAATCACCCGACCCGTTGCCGGTCAACCGCATTGCCTTCGCCCCCGACGGCGTCCAATTGGTCGTGTCCGGCGCCGGCCGCGCCGAATGGTGGGACTTGCGGCACCTGCGCGATGAACTGGCCGGCTTGGGCCTGCCGTGGGATGCCCCGCCCGCCGGCATCACCCCGGAAACGTCCCGGCCCGACCTAGCCCGGCTGGAACCTCTCGTCCGCCCCCCGGCCCTGCCCGCCGGCATCCGGCCCCCGCCGACCGTTCCTCCGCGGCCCGCAGCCACCCCCGCCAGCCAGCTCGACCTGACCCGCCACTACAACGCCCAACTGGACGAGGACTGGCACTTGACCGGCGGCGCCGGCAACAGCCTCGGCACGGTTCCGACCGAATTGGTCGATTTGGGCGGGGTGAAATTCGACGCCCGCGGCATCCTCCAGCTGGCCAGCGCCAGTCTCGCCGCCCAGCACACGGGCTACCCGCTGGCCGTGACCCGATTGCCGGTCGCCCAAGCGTGTCGCGCCCTGCACTTCCTCGGCGCCTGCGGTTACGCGGGCAGCGAATCGCCCGGCGCCCAAGTCGGCCGCTACGTCGTCCACTACGCCGACGGCACCCAGGCCGAGATCCCCATCCGGCACGGACAGGACACCGGCGACTGGTGGCGGCAAGCCGAAGCGCAGCCCGGCGCCACGACCGCGCCGGTCGCCTGGGAAGGCCCCAACCCCGAAGGCCGCCCGGTGCGCCTCTTCCGACAGACTTGGCGAAATCCGAAGCCGGACGTCCGGATCGACCACCTCGACTTCGTTTCGGCGAAACGCAGCTCCGCCCCCTTCCTCCTGGCCATCACGGCCGAGTAAGTCCGAATCCCGCAACCGCCGGGCAAGCCAGCCCAACGTTCCGCCGGCTGGAAGCCGGCGGAACCCCAAGGTGGCCCCGCACCGCCGGCAAGATGCCGGCAGCACTTTGCCAAGGGTCCGAAAAGATTTTTGCGAATTCCGGTCATCGCGGCCGCCGGACCCCGTTTCCCAAGGCATACGCACATGAAGTTGCCCGCCTTGCCCAACCGAATCCGCGCCGCCATCCGCGGGATGCTGCTGACCGCGTTGTTGGGGCTGGAAAGCCCCGGTTCGGCCCAGACGCCCGCCCTCCAGGCAGTGCGTGACGGGGCCGGTAGCGTCCGGCTGGCTTGGACAAACACCGCTCCGGGCTATGTGCTGGAGGAAACGCGGCAACTCACCGCCGCCCCCGTCTGGAGCGCGGTCCTGACGCCAGCCGTCGATGCGACACAAACGACCACTTGGACGGTGAGCGACGGCCTCGGCGAACGGTATTACCGCCTGCGGGCCAACGAGAATACCGGGCCCACCACCATTGCGAACACTTCGCCGGCCGACCGCGAACCGGGCGTGAGCGTGAACCGGGAAGTGGTGCTGAACTTCTCCCGGCCGCTCGCCGCCAATGCCGTCGTCTCCACCACCAACTTCTTCGCCGGCGTCAGTGGCCGGAAGTTCCTCGCCCGCGTCGAACTCTCGTCCGACCGCCGCAAGGCCAGCCTCTTCTTCCTCGAACCCGTCCGCGGCGGCACCCGCGTCAGCGTGGTGTTTGACGGCTCCGGCCTCCGCGATGATGCCGGCCGTCTCCTCGATGCCGACGGCGACGGCCAGGAGGGCGGGGCCCGGGTCATTTCCTACGACACCTTCAGCACCGCCTCCGTCGCGGGCACCGCCGTGTTGGGCCGCGTGTTCGCCTCCGAACTCATGCCCGGGTCCGACACCGGGACCAACGCGGTGAACCGGCCGCTCGCCGGCGTGACCATCACGGTGGATGGCGCCGAGGAAACCCTGCGCGCGATAACCGATGCGCAGGGTTACTTTAAGCTGACCAACGCCCCGGCCGGCCGTTTCTTCGTTCACATCGACGGCCGCACGTCGCCGCTCAGCCGCTGGCCCGGCGGTGATTACTACCCCTTTGTCGGCAAGGCCTGGGAGGCCATGGCCGGCCGCGACGACAACTCCGCCGGCGGCACCGGGCTGATTTACCTGCCGCTGATCTCGGCCAATACCCTGCAGCCGGTAAGTCCCACCCAGGAATCCGTCATCCGGTTCCCGGAGTCGGTCCTGGCCCAAAACCCGGCGCTGGCCGGTGTGTCGCTCACCGTTCCGGCCGGCGCGCTGTTCGACGACAGCGGCAATCGCGGCGGCCGGGTCGGCATCGCCCCCGTTCCACCCGACCGACTGCCCGAGCCCTTGCCCAACGGCATGACGCCGCCGCTCGTCATCACGGTCCAGACCGACGGCGCCCAGAACTTCGACCGCCCGGTGCCCATCTGCTTTCCCAACCTCCCCGACGAGCTTGGCAACCAGCTGTTGCCCGGTGAAAAGGCTTCGCTGATGTCCTTCGACCACGACCTCGGCCGCTGGATCAGCGTGGGGCTGATGACTGTGAACGCCGACGGGACGATGGTTTGCACCGATCCGGGTGTTGGCATCCTCAAGCCCGGCTGGCACGGACAGCAGAGTCCGCCGCCGGATGATCCTCCGCCTCCGGCTCCCCCTCCCCCACCGCCGCCGCCCCCACCACCCCTTCCTCCCTGCGTGCCGGTGATTTCCTGCCGGAACGACTGCATCACCTACACGGTGGCGAATTGCCGGCATTGCGAACGGAACTTTGCCCGCTGCATCCGGGACGGAAGGTTCTTGGCGAACTCACCGGCCCAGGCCGCCGCCTACATGCGGATCTGCGCCCAAGCTTACGCCGAGTGTTACAGCGGTTGCACCCAAACCCGCTCGATCTGCATCCAGAGTTGCTCAACGACCTGCGGCGGCCCCACAAGCGACGCTCCGGAGCTCATGGGAAATCTGCCCCGCCGCCATGCCGAGGCCGGCGACCTAGCGGACCGGATCACGGTGCTGCTGCAGCAGGCCGCGCAGGCCCTGGCACCGTTTGCCCAATCGGAAACTCCGGTTCCAGCCGAAGCCCAGGCCGAGTTTGACCGACTGTTTGCCGAGGCGCAGGCCCTGGCCGGTGGCGACCTTGACTCGTTCTACGAGGCGCAGACCCTCCGCGAGGAAGCGGCCGCAGTGGCCCTCGGTGGCAGCGACCACCAGTTCTTTGGCGACCAACCGCCCTACCCGATCCACTACGCGGCGTTCGTTAAGGAGGTGGAAGAGCACGAGTTTTGCCGAGACGGCCTACCGCAAATCAGCCGGACGATCCGGACCAACATCGTCCGGGGGGTGACCGAACCTTTCGCCCAGTATCGGCTATTCCTTCGAAACAGCCGCATGCCCCGGATCTCCGGCGCCCTCTGCGTGCTTGGCACGTCAATTACCTCACAGCTGCTGTCCGTGAAATTCTACGACGAGCGCACCGGCCGGATCGGCGAGGCCTTTCCCCGGCGCATTTCGGGAGTTCCTTCCGCCATCTCCGGTTTCCTCCTCGAATCCCCCCACCCTACCGAACCGGACACGGACCGCGACAGCGCGATGGACGTTGTGGAAACCATCGTGGGCACCGATCCCGTGAATCCGGACAGCGACGGTGACAGCGTCCCGGACGGCGCCGAGCTCGACCAGGGCAGCAATCCGCTCGATGGCCGGCCCGCCTCCGTCGGCATCCAGGCAAATGTCCGCGGCACCGGCACCGCCTACGACGTCGCGGCCTTCAACGAAGTCGCAGTGACCGCCGAAGGCACCGCCGGCGTGAGTTTCTTCAACGTGGTCGGAGGGGTTAACCCGGTATTCACGGGCACGGTGCCCCTGCCGGGCGACTCCCGGGCCGTGGCCCTCGGCAACGGCTTCGCCGCCGTGGGTGCCGGCACCGGCGGCCTCGCCATCGTCGGGGTGGATGCCAACGCTAATGCCACTCTTCGTCATACCGTGCATTTCAACGCCTCGGTGGGCGCCGTGGCCGCACTCGGCAACTTGGCGGCGGCCGGCACCGAGGCCGGCGAGGTGATCCTGCTCGAAGCGCTCAGCGGCGCCGTGCTCAGCCGGGCGCAAACCGGCCAGCGAATCCACGACCTCGGCTTCACGGACGGCCACCTGTTCGTGCTGACCGACGGGAACCTCGCGGTGTTCCGGCCCGACGGGGAGGAATTGGTGCCCGTGACCACCGTGCCTCACGGCAACGGATTCCAGGTCGAGAGCATCACCAACCGGCGGCGCCTCGCCGTGGGCGGCGGCCTCGCCTGGATCACCGGCTACCCCGGCTACGGCACCCTGAGCATCACCAATCCCGCGGTGCCCCTCCTGCTCGGCGCGGCGCAGGACTACGGCCCGAACTCCTTCAAGCAACTGGCGCCCATCGGTTCCGGTTACGGCGTCGCCACCGTCGGCCGCGTGCCGACCAACTTGGACCCGCGGACCCATAACGTGCAGTTGTTCGACCTGCGGACTCCCGAGATTTCAACCACCGTCATCACCCAGTTTGACACACCGGGCCTCGCCCGGGCCGTGGCGCTCTATAGCGGGTTAGCCTACGTGGCCGACAGCGACGCCGGGCTGGAAGTGATGAGTTACCTGCCCTTCGACACCGGCACGAACGCACCGACGATCACGTTGGCCACGGGGACGCCCGGCCCAGTGCTGGAAGCCGGCCAGACGCTGGGCCTCACCGCCACGGTCGAGGACGACGTGCAGGTCCGTGAAGTTGAGTTTTACCTGAACGGGCAGCGCGTGCTGGTGGACGGCGGGTTTCCCTTCGAGGTGGCCGTGCAACTGCCCGCCTACGACGCCAATCGCACCAATGTGACGGTGCGTGCCCGGGCCATTGATACCGGCGGCAACACGGCGTGGAGCGAGGAACTCCGCTTCGGCTTGGTCCAGGACGCCACCCCGCCCCGGGTCATCCGCCGCCAACCGCCCGCAAACAGCGTCCGCGGTAACGTCGAATCGGTTTCCCTTACGTTCAATGAGCCGGTGGAGCTCGAAAGCCTCCGCTCCCGATTCACCGTGTTCGCGGTCGGCGCCACCGTAACTCAGCCGGTGCCGGGAACCTTGTCGCTGCGCGGCGATGGAACCTCCGTCTTCCTGACCTTCGGCGAGCCGCTGCCACCGGGACGTTACCAGGTCCGGCTGGCGGCCGGCGTGACCGATGTTTCCGGCAATGCCACGCTCAAGGACACCCGCTGGGACTTCAGCGCGCTCGACGGCCTCGACCAGGACCAAGACGGACTGCTCGACCAATTCGAGACGCTCAACGGCTTCGATCCCACCCGCCCCGACCAGAACAACAACGGCCTGCCCGATGGCGACGATGACGCGGACGGCGACGGCGTGCCCAACTACGTCGAAATGTTGCTGGGCCTGAATCCGCGCGACGCCTTCACCTTCCCGCCCACCCGCGACAACGAACTCGACCGCGATGGCGATTATCTCCCCGACTGGCGCGAGGCAGCGCTGGGCACCGATCCGGCGAAGCCCGACACCGACGGCGACCTCTTCACCGACGAGGCCGAGGTGACCACCGGCTCCAATCCGCTGGATCCGCAATCGTATCCGCTCGGCGCGCGCCCGGGACCGACGACGGTCCAGGTGCTGAACCTCTCTCCGGACGGCCTGTTTGTCGTCGGCCGGCCTTCCCTGGAAGCCGTGATCGTCTCCACCGCCAACTGGACGCCGTTCACCTACGGCCGGCCGCCGGTCGAGGTCATTGCCGTCGGCCGCACTCCTGATTCGGCGCCGTTCGCCTTTGGGCGGCCACCGATCGACGCCGTCGTGCTTTCCACCGCCGCCCTGAAGCCGTTCGTCCTCGGGAAACCGCCGGTCGAAGTCTTCGCCCCGGGCCGCTCCACCAATTCCCTGCCGCAGTTCTTCTACGGCCGGCCGGAAATCGAGGTCCGGGACGAATGAAACCCGCCAGTTCCCTTTCCAAAATCAAACCCTAGCCACGCATCATGAAAAACAAACTCATCCTCCCGCTGGCCGCGCTGCTCGGTGCGCTCGCGGTCCACGCCCAAGGCGCCTTCGCGTTCGATTCGGGCAGCACCGGCGCCCTCGGCGACCTGCTCGTGACCAACGCCGTCACCGTGACCCTGCCGCCCGACGGCGTGCTGCATTACCAGCGCGTCGAGGTAACCGAGGAAGGCTCGCTGTCCTTCGTGAAAAACGCCCTCAACACACCGGTCACGATCCTAGCCCGCGGTGAGGTAATCATTGCCGGCTCAGTGCTGCTCGACGGCCGCACGTCCTCCGGGCGCGATCCCGGCCAAGGCGGCCCCGGCGGTTTCGACGGCGGTCGCGCCGCCACCGGCGGTCAACCGGGCGGGCCCGGCAAGGGACCGGGCGGCGGGGCGCCAGGAGGGAACTTCGCCGCCGGCCCGGGCGCGTTCGCGAGTCGCGGAGATGCGAATGACGTGCGAGCTGCCACTGCCGGCACCGTTTACGGCGACCCGCTCCTGCTGCCCTTCATCGGTGGCTCGGGCGGCGGCGGCCGGAACGTCACTTTTGATGGCGGCGGCGGCGGCGGTGGCGCCATCCTGATCGCATCCAGCAGCCGCATTTCCCTGCCGGTGGCCAACCGCGGCATCTTCGCCCGCGGTGGCAACGCCTACTACAACGACGGCTCCGGCGGCGGGGTCCGGCTCGTCGCCCCCGTCGTCGAGGGCATCGGCATCATCGATGTCCGCGGCGGCGGTGAAGGCGGCGTCGGCCGGATTCGCTTCGACACTCCCAATGCACGGGCCGCCAATCTCAACATCCAGGGCTCCTTCTCCATCGGTTCGCTCATGCTCACCAAGCTGCCCGTGGAGCCGCAGCTCGGCATCGTGCAGGTCGGCGACCGGGCGATCCCGCAGGACGCCCCCGGCACCGTGAACGTGGTCTTCCCCACCGGCACGACCGCCGAACGCGTCGTCCGGGTGCAGGCCAAGGACTTCGGCTCCGTGGTCCCCATCCGCGTGGCGCTCACCCCCGACTACGGCGACCGCGTGATCGTGGACGCCGAACTCGACAACACCGCCGCGGGCGCCGCGACCAAGGACATCACGGTCACCTTTCCGCTCAACGTGGTGGTGTCGGTGAATGTCTGGACGCGCTGAACCGAAACCGTTTTCAAGCGGGGGGGAATGGCGGCGCGGAGCCACGGGCTACCGCGCCGCCGTTGCGTGCCGGCCGAACGCCGGACCAACTCCCGGCTTTTCATCGAGCGGCTTCTGCCTAACGTTCTCGGCGTTCAATCTCCATGAAACTTCCTGCGCTGCTCCTTGCCAGTGTCCTGAGCCTGCCGGCCCTGTTTGCCGAGGCTCCCAAGGTCTCCCTCCAACTCGTCGCGGAGGGGCTCACCTCCCCGCTGACGCTCATCCCGTTCACCGATGGCCAAAAGCTGGTTGTGGACCAAGTCGGCTACGTCCGCCTGCTTGACTCACAGGACAAACTGGCTTCGGAGCCTGTGCTGACTTGGACCAACAAACTCGCCAAGATCAGCCTCGGCTCGTTTGACGAGCGCGGCCTGATTGATCTGGTGCTGCATCCCAAGTTCAAAAAAAACCGGCGCGTCTTCATTACCTATTCGGCTGCGTTGCGCGCCGGGGCCCCGGCCGACTGGGACAATACCATGCGCGTCGCGGAGCTCACACTGCCCGCCGGCTCGCCTCCGCGGATCGATCCCGCCTCCGAAAAAGTCCTGCTGGAAGTCGACAAGCCCTACAACAACCACAATTCAGGCCGCTTAGCCTTCGGTCCCGAGGGGCACCTCTACATTTCAGTGGGTGACGGCGGTAATGCCCACGATCAGGGCAAACGCCCGGCCACTGGCAACGGCCAGAATCTCCAAACCCATTTGGGAAAACTCCTCCGGATCGACGTGGATCATCCCTCGAAGGATAAGCCCTACGGCATCCCCAAGGACAACCC
>CAIJLV010000109.1 GCA_903821635.1 uncultured Verrucomicrobiota bacterium
GCAGTGCGCCGTCCCATTCGGGGTCCAGCGCTTCCATGAGCTTGTATTTGTCGGTCGTGCCGAAGAGTAGGTTGCGGGTGGAAGCGTGGTGTTTTTTAAGGAAAGCCAGCACCTTGTCCTGCTCATCCGGGAACTGGGCCGCGACGGTCACCAATTCAAAATCGCGTTGGCGAAAGCGGAGGTTGGTGTCGATCAGATCGTCGAACTCCGCGACGCAGGGGCCGCACCAGGTCGCCCACACATTGATAAGCCGGACCTTACCGGTGCCCTGGTTGGCGGTAAGTTCGCGCAGAGCCGCTTCGTTGGCGGGCAGCAGACTCACGGGTTCTTTACGAACTTTTTCCAGCCACTGCTGGCCGGAAGCGGCCTTGTCCGCCCACTTAGTCGAACAGCCGAAGATCTTGGTCGCTTTCACCGGCGGTTCCTGGCCCGCAAGTAAGGCGTCGATGGCGTTGCGGGTATCGCGGACCTTCACGAGCTCGGCGCGCTCGTTGTCGTCGATGCGGCCGGAAAAACGGAGCGTGCGAGCTGAGTCAAAAATGAAGACATGAGGCGTCGCAACGGGACCGTAGCGCTTGGAGGTGACCTCGGTGGGACCGTCATCCAGATAGACGAAGTTGTAGGCGCGATCCTTGGCCCGAATGACCATGTCCTCAAACGTGTCGCCGAGGTCGGTGTAGCCCAACTCATCGGCGCGCACGGCGGCCGGACTATTGGGGTTGATCGCGACCACCGCGACGCTTTTGCCCGCGTAGTCTTTCACCAATTGTTTGAGGCGTTCCTCGTAAGCCTGCGCGGTCGGGCAGTGATTTGAAGTGAAGACCAGCACTAGCACCTTAGCCGCCGAGAAATTCTTGAGGCTATAGCGCTTTCCGTCCACGCCGGGCAGGTCGAAATCCACCGCAGCGGAACCCACCGGCAAAGGCGGATAACTGACGTCCGCCGCCCGGACGATCAGGACGAGCCAAAGGCCGACGCTCAGAAGCATAAGTCGCAGGTAGGGCATGCCGGGCAGCGTATAGTCACCGAACTCACCGCAGCAAGGACGGCACCGCCCTTCGGAGCGACTGTGCACCCACGCGTTGCGTCGCTCCCCTCGCCCCTGCCCCCCAAACCAGTCCCCCCGCTTGCGCCGCGCGCCCCGGTCCCTAGAGTTCCGCTCCCATGAAGTTTGCCTCCGTAATCCTTGCCGCGATCGCGTTCGGCTGGTGCGCCCACGCGCAGATCGAATTGCGGCTGTCCGTGGCGCAGGAATTTTTCCTACCCGGCGAGGAACTGGATGTCGCAGTCAAGGTGGCCAACTTCACCGGCGGACCACTGACACTGGGTGAGCAGCCCGATTGGATTCGCTTCACCGTGGAACGTGCGGATTCCGGCGTGGTGAACAAATTGAGCGAGGTGGAGGAGAGCGGCACCTTCCTGCTACAGCACGCCACGGTCGGCACCCTGCACTTCAACCTCATGCCGCATTTTGCGCTCGACCAAGCGGGCACCTATCGGGTTGTCGCCCAAGCAACGACTCCGAACAGCCCGGAGGTCTTCACCAGCGCCCCGATTACTTTTGAAATCGTGCGTGGCGTGCGCCTGAATCCGGACCGCGAATTGGGCGTGACGCTCCCCGACGGCACCACCGTTCGGCGAAAATACATTCTCCAGCAGGTTAATTTTCTCCGCAAAGTTCAGCTCTACTTGCGGGTCACCGACGCCACGGAATCCCTCAATCTGAAGGTGGCTCGGCTCGGTCCCATCGTCAGTTTTGATCCGCCCAAGTGGGTGATCGATCGGAGCAGCCAATTCCACGTGCTCCAACGCATTGACGCCAACACCAGCGCCTACCACGTTTTTCAACCGGATGGCTCGCTACAGCGCCGGGAATTTTATCGTTTTACCCAATCCACTCCCGAACTGCGGGTGAATGATGAAGGTGAGATCGCCGTCATTGGAGGCATTAGACGCCTGACCACCTCGGACCTGCCGGCGCCCCGGACGAACCGGCCACCCGAGGTCCAGGTTCCAGTCGCGCCGAAGCCAGCCGAGAATGCTAAAAAGAATGATGAGCGTCCGCCGGTTCCCCAGCCTTAGCGTGTCAGTGCGGGTCTTCGCCGCGCTCGGCATTCTGCTCAGCGGACTGGCCCGCGCCGAGACGGTGATCATTACCCTAAAAAACGGCGATCGGTTGACCGGTGAATTAAAATCGGAAAACGCCGACCGCTTGGTCCTCAAGTCCCCGCTCGCCGGCACGGTCAAGCTACCCAAGTCGGAAATTGCAAAACGCGAGCCACTCAAGCCGGCGCTCGCCGCTGAGCCCTCACCGGTCGCCCGCCCCCCAAAGCCGGCTGCCCCTGCCCCTGCCCCCGCCGTCGTCGCGGCGCCCGCGCCGTCCAGAGCCACCAATCTCACGGCAATTGACGCAATAAACCCCGTTAAATTGGTGCGCTCATGGCTGCCCAGTTGGCTGGTGCCCTACACGACTAACTGGCACGGCAGCATCCAGTTTGGCACTGACCTTGGTTTCGGCACCACGGATCGCCAAACGTTTTACGGTAACGCCTACGCCAACCATGCCTACAACCGCATTCGCAACACCGTCGAGTATCACCTCGCCTACGGCACGCTGAACGGGATCGAGTCTGCCAACCGGATGAATACCCGCGGGAAAACCGACTTCGATTTCGGCACCAAACGCCGGGTATACGTCTACAACACGGGCGGTATCGGCTATGACGACGTTCGCCGGGTAGACCTCGAGTTCGACGAAGGCGCGGGCTTTGGCTACAAGCTTGTCGAGAGACCCCGCTTCACCCTGCGCGGTGAATTGGGCGGTCAGTATCAAAACATCAACTACACCTCCGCCGTCGATAAATCGTATCTGTCGATCCGCGTCGCCGAGAACCTGTCGTGGAAAGTCTCCGACAAACTGACGGTGAACCAAGGCCTGACGTTCCTGCCCAATGTTTCAGAGTTTTCCGACTACCGCGTGCGATTCGAACTCAGCGCGAATTACCCATTGTTCAAGCGCGTGACCGTCTCGCTCAACGTCATCGACCTCTATGATTCCGATCCGCCTCCGGGCGTGGCGGCCAACGACCTCACCGTCCAGTCCACCCTCGGAATTTCCTTCTGAGGCGGCACTCCGCCCCGCGTCACGTTCTCAGTCAAGAAACTTGCCTGGGTTCAAAATTCCCCGCGGATCCAGCGCCGCCTTGACGGTGCGATGTAACGCGTCGGCCTCGGGCGAAATGGCGAGCGGCCACCAAGGCTTTTTGGCCAACCCGACCCCGTGTTCGCCGGTCACTACCCCGCCCAATTTCACGATCCCGCGGAAGAGCTCGTCTAGGCACACTTCGCTACGGGCCTTCTGCGCGGGATCACGATCGTCGCGCATCACGTTCACATGGATGTTGCCGTCACCCGCGTGACCGAAACAAGCGATCGGAATTCCGTATTTGCGCTGGAGCGTCGCCGTAAAGCGGAACAACGCCTCCAACCGGCCGCGAGGCACCACCACGTCCTCGTTCAATTTGGTCAAACCGGTGTCCCGCAGCGAGTAGCTGAATTCCCGCCGCAAGCCCCAAAAGCGCTCCACGCCGGCGTGCCCCAAACCACGCCGCACAAACTTCGGTTCGGCTGTCCGCACCACCTTTTCCAAATCACGCAACTCGCGCCGCACGCTCGCCTCCTGCCCATCCAGTTCGACAATCATGTGGGCGCCACAACCAGCCAACTCCTTGGAGCCGGTTCGCTTCACCGCCGCCCGCAGCGTAAATTCATCGGCCAACTCCAGTGCCGCCGGCAAAAATCCCGCCGCAAAAATCGCCCGCAGCGACTTGGCCGCCGCCCGCATGTCGCCAAAACCCACGCCCAGACACGCCCGAAACGGCGGTAACGGAATCAGTTTCAGGGTCGCTTCAGTTACCACCCCGAGCAGCCCCTCGCTACCTACGAAGAGCCGGTGCAGATCGAAGCCCGTCTTGTTCTTGTGCGTGCGACTACCCAACCGGACCAACGTGCCGTCCGCGAGCGCCACTTGGAGCCCCAGCACGTAGTCGCGGGTAACGCCATACTTGAGGCAGCGCGGCCCCCCGGCGTTGGTCGCGATGTTGCCACCGAGGGAGCAATCGGCCCGACTGGCTGGATCGGGTGGATAATACAGGCCGCGTTTCTCCACCGCCGTTTGCAGCTTCGCCGTGATCACCCCCGGTTGCACCACCGCCACGAAGTCGCCGCCGGAGATTTCTAGGATGCGATTCATCCGCGCCAACGAAAGCGCAATGCCGCCCTGCACTGGCACGCAACCGCCGACGTAACCGTGTCCGGCGCCACGCGGCGTCACGGAGATCGAACGCGCGTGGGCAAAGGCCAGAATTCGGCCCACGGCTTCGGCGGAACCCGGCAACGCCACCACTTCGGGCAGCGCGGAGGCAAACCACTTGTCGCCCGCATGGGCCTGGAGTTGCTCAGGTTCGACGCTCAGTTCGTCCTCGGCCAGAAGCCGGGCGAGCGGACGGAATTTTGTGGGCAATTTCACTCGGCACCGCCTCCGGCTTCGAGATCTTGGAGCAACGCCTTCGCGCCTTCCACCTGGTCTTCCGGCACTTGGAGCCGAATTCCGCCTACGCCCATCACGCCGCCGTCAAAACTGAGGGCCGAGTTCAAGCCGTGCCGCAGCACGTTGAAGCCCGCCGACTCCAGCCGACCGGCGATCAAATCGGCTTGGGCGAGGTTCAGGAAGTTACCAATGGTCACCATCCTCATGCCCAAAAACCTCCCGCAACCGCCGGGTTGGCGCAATGGCTTCGTGCGGGCCGCCGGGGAGGCAATGGCCCCCTTTCCCGCCTTGGCGAACGAGCCGCCACGTAGGTCCCCCGGCGCCTCACCCACAGCTCACCTTGGATTTGGAGCAGCGCCGCTTGTTAGCCGATTTGCCATTCTGGTTCGGGGCGGGCAAGCCCGAGACGTCAGCCGGCGTGAGGCGCCAGAAACTCCACCATCGCCTTCGCAAAGGGCGCGAGATCGCGGGGCGTCCGACTGGAGATCAAGTTGCCGTCAACGACCACAGGTTCGTCCACCCAGAGGGCACCGGCATTTTCCAAGTCGTCCTTGATGCCGAGAGAACCCGTCGCCCGTTTGCCCCGGAGAATTTTCGCCGAAATCGGAATCCACCCGCCGTGACAAATGAAGGCGACGAGTTTGCCCTGCTCGAAAAATTCCCGGGTCAGGGCGAGCACCTTTGCGTCGCGCCGCAACTTGTCGGGCATGAATCCACCCGGCACGAGCAAGCCGCAGAAATCCTGACTGTGGGCGTCGTTCAACAGCAGGTCGCTCGTGGCGGGGTAACCGTGTTTGCCCACGTAGGTCCGCAGGGCCGGGGCGGCTAGGCGCGTGACGTATCCCGCCTCTTGCAGGCGCAGGAGGGGATACCAGAGTTCAAGGTCTTCGTAGAAGTCGTCCACGAACGTCAGTAGCGTTTTTTGCACGGCGTCAGTCAGCGCTGAATCCAGGCCGACAGCAAGGGGCGGCTCCGTGGTTGACGACGCCGACGGGGCGGCCAGTTTGGCGGCGTCTGATGCGCGTCGTCGTCGAAGAATTCAGCACCCCTCACTCGCCTGATTCCCTGGCCGCTTCATTGCGCCAAGAATGCGGGCTGGGGCTGCTGCGCACCGGCACCTTTGACGTGCCGAGCGCGCGTTATTCGTTCGTCGTCGCCCGGCCGCTCCTGACGTTCCGCTCGTTTGGTTCCGCCTGTGAAACCTGCTTTGCCGAAGGCCGCACCGAAACCCAGTTTGGCAACCCGTGGCAGCACTTGGCCCCTTTGCTCGCCCGCTTCGAACTCTTGGACGAGGTCGACGTTCCGTTTCCGCTGGGCGGCTGTTTCGGTTACTGGGGTTACGACCTGAAGCAGTTCGTCGAACCCAGGCTCACCCGCCGCGCGGTCAATGATCTCGAACTGCCGGATTGCCACCTCGGCTTTTTCGCCAGCCTCGCCGTGTTCGACCACCAGCTCGGCAAGACGTGGATTGTCGCCACCGGCTTGGATGCGGAAGGTAACCGCACGGAAGCCCGGTGTCGGGCGCAACTCCAGCAATGGCAGGACTGGTTAAGCCGCGAACCTGAACTCGCCCCCGTTCCCTCGCCCGCCCAGCCCCGGCTTTCCAGTCGGCTCGACTCCTCCCTGCCCCGCCCCGCATTTCTCGCCGCGGTCGAGCGGGCCCAGCGCTACATCCGCGCCGGAGACATTTACCAAGTCAACTTGGCGCAACGGCTGGGCGCAGCGTGCTCCCTCACGGGTTGGGAATTCTTCGAGCGCCTCACCGCGCTCTCTCCAGCGCCGTTCGCCGCCTTCTTTGACTGTGGCGATTTTCAACTGGCTTCATCGTCCCCGGAGTTGTTCCTGCGCTTAAGCGGTCAGCACATCGTCACGCGCCCGATCAAGGGCACGCGCCCACGCTCCGCCGATCCCGTGCGCGACGCTCAACTCGCTTGGGAACTCCAGCGCAGCGAAAAGGAAAATGCCGAACTGCTGATGATCACGGATCTGCTCCGCAACGACCTCGGCCGCGTCTGTGAATACGGCTCGGTGCGCGTGCCCGACCTGATGCGCCTAGAACGCTTCGCGCAAGTGCACCACCTCGTCTCCACCGTCGAAGGCCGGCTGCGCCAAGGCGTCACCCATCTGGACGCGCTGGCGGCTTGCTTCCCCGGCGGCAGCATCACCGGGGCGCCAAAGATCCGGGCGATGGAAATCATTGATGAACTGGAACCGGTCGCCCGCGGCCCCTACTGCGGCTGCCTCGGCTACCTCGGTTTCAATCGGGAAAGCCAGCTCAGCATCACCATCCGCACGGCGCTCGTGCGGACAGGCCGGGCTTGGTTTCACGTCGGCGCTGGCATCGTCGCCGACTCCGTCGCGGACGCCGAATACGAGGAAACGCTGGCGAAGGCGGGCGGGCTGTTGGCGGCGCTGGGTCAGGAATCAAGCGTGCCAGCGCAACCACAGGCAGCGCTGGGCAAGCTGCCCCGGGAAAGTTCGCGGCCAGCGCCAGACTCCGTTCTCAACCGGAAGGACCGCGAATGAAGCCCGCGGTTTCAGCGCTCGCAGTCTGGCTAAACGGCCAGTTTGTCCCGGCCGAAGAAGCCCGGGTTTCAGTCTTCGACCGCTCCTTCCTCTACGGCGACGGCCTGTTTGAAACGATCCGCGTCTATCGCAACCGCCCGTTCCTTTGGCCCGAACATCTGACGCGTTTGCACGCCGGCGCCGCTGTGCTGCGGCTGCACGTGCCCTTCAACGACTCCGAATTGACCGCCGCCGCCACTGAATTACTCCAGCGGAATGCGCAGCCGGAATCCCTGCTCCGGCTTCATCTCTCGCGCGGCGTCGGCCGCCGCGGCTACTCGATCCAAGGCGCGGATTCACCAACCCTGGTGCTTACTCAGCATCCCGTGACCGCCCCGGATCCAGCCCACCCGCTTCGCTGGCGGTTGATCACCTCGTCCTTTCAACTCCTCGTTGGCGATCCCCTTGCTGCGGCTAAGACCGCAAACAAACTCGTCCAGATTCTCGCTAAGTCGGAAGCCGAAGACCGCGGGGCAGATGAAGCGCTGCTGCTGAATTCCGCCGGCCACTTGGCCGAAGCGAGCAGCAGTAATCTGTTCTGGTTTGAAGGCGAGACGCTCTGCACGCCGCCGTTGCACGCCGGCCTGCTGGCCGGAGTTACCCGGGCATTCGTGCTCTCGCTCGCGCACGCACTCGGTTTGGAAACTCAGGAGCGGACCGCCACCACCGGGAGTCTGACCGCGGCGGCCGGCGTGTTCCTGACCACCAGTTCGCTCGAACTGGTTCCCGCCGTCAGCCTCGACGGCACGCCGCTCCGCGAGTCCCCGCACACGCGTCGGCTGCACATGGCTTACCAACAGTTCGTGGCCCATGGAACTCCGTGACTTCGCCGAGCGAGTGCTCTGGGCAACCACGCTCGCCGACAAACTGGCTTGCCCCGACATCATCACCGACACGCATCCTGGACCGGCGCTCGCCGCCCCCGCCGCGCCTGGTCGGCCACCGGAGCTCCAGTTCAAAACCCACGGTGCCGGCAAGGCGGAATTTCCGGGCCTCCATCAATTGGAGAACGCCACCGAGCGGGGGCGGTTGCTGCACTTTTTCGCCAACCACGAGCTGCTCGCCACCGAGTTGATGGCGCTGGTGCTCCTCAAGTTTCCCGACGCGCCAACCGCCTTTCGCCGCGGGGTGCTCCAGACGCTCAAGGAGGAACAGGAGCATACGCGACTCTACGTCGAGCGGATGCGCGCCTGCGGCATCACGTTCGGGGAATTGCCGGTCAGCGGCTACTTCTGGCGCGCCGTGTCGGGCATGGCGAGTCCCCTGGATTATGTCGCCGGCCTGAGCCTTACCTTCGAGCAGGCCAACCTCGACTTTGCCCAGCACTTTGCGCGGGCGTTCAGCACGGTGGGCGATCCCGCTTCCGCCACCTTGCTGGAACGCATCTACCGCGACGAAATCGGGCACGTCGCCTACGGCTTGAAGTGGTTTCGCCGCTGGAAGAATCCCGCTCAAAGCGATTGGGACGCGTTTTGCCAGCAACTGAAATTCCCGCTTTCGCCGCAGCGGGCCAAGGGTTTTACGATCAACGTCGAGGGTCGCCGCGCCGCCGGACTGGAGCCGGACTTTATCGCGCACCTGAATGTTTTTTCGCAATCCAAGGGCCGCACCCCGAGCGTGTTTTGGTTCAATCCGCTGGCGGAAGCCATCCTCGCTCAGGGTCACCCATTCACACCGGTAAAGGCGCAGGCGGCGCTGGTGCGCGACTTGGCAAACCTGCCGCAATTCCTCTGTCGTCAGGACGACCTCGTGCTGGTGCCGCGGCGACCGGCGGTGGAATTCCTCAGCCGCCTCCAGCAGGCCGGTTTTCCACTGCCGGAATTTGTGGAACTTGGAGCCGGCCCGGGCGGCCTGCCGAAACCCCTCGCCGAACGCAAACTCGGCCGGCTGCGCCCGTGGGCGTGGGGACCGGACAGCGTGGAGTTGTTCGCGCCGCTGTTCCCGCAGTTGACCGGCGAAACACGACGCCCGGAAGCCAGCTTCAACAGTCAAGTCGCCGAACTTTATTCGAAAGTGTGGAGCGCCGGTTTTCTAAAGAATTGGCTCAGCGAATTCAGGGGGACCGTTGAAACGCCCGCGATTGGCTCCGAACTCCCCCTTCCGCCTTCGTTCCTTTGCCCCCTCCACGACGTCGGGGTCGCCGTGGCGACTCTGCCCGAGGCCTTGGCCGCCATCGGCGCGATCCGCGCGCGGGGACATCATCGGGTCGTCGTCAAACAAGCGTTGGGATTGGCCGGCCAGAACGCGCTTCGACTTTGGGAACCCGAAGTGCTCGCCACCCAAAAGCGCTGGCTGGAACACGCCTTCGCGCAGGGGCGCCGCGTGGTGATCGAACCTTGGTTGGAGCGCGTCGCCGACTTTTCGGTGCAGTTGGAGATGACGCCCCAAGGGCTCGAACTGATCGGTTACGCCGGACTCATCAACGATCAGCGCGGCCAATTTCAAGCTAACTGGGCCGCACCCGACTTCGCCCGGCGACTGCCCGCCAGCGTCACGGATTGCTTCCGCGGGCACCCCGAGGCCGCCCGGCAACTGCCGCGACTTTATCCCGAGCTCCTGCCTCGTCTCGCCGCCCAACTGCGCGCGGCCGATTTTGTCGGCCCGTTCGGCCTCGACGCCTTCGTCTATCGCGACGCCACGGGCGCCTGCCGGCTCAAGCCGATCGTCGAATTTAACCCGCGCTACACGATGGGACGGCTCACCTTGGAACTGATGAAACAGGTCGCGCCCGGCCGCTATGGTTGTTTCCGGCTCGTGAACCGGGCTCACCTCCGCGCGGCGGGCCGAGACGATTTCCCCACCTTTGCCCAAGAGCTCGCCGCCCGGCAGCCATTGCGCCTCGAAGGCGAACCGCGGCCAAAGATCCGAGAGGGAGCCGTTTGCCTAAACGACCCCAACTCAGCCGAGGTGTGCCTGGCAGTCTTCGAAGTGTCGGGCTGTTCGCCTGCCAATCCCGGGTGAGCGGAGGCTCAGCATCGCTCCGGACGGGTGTCCCGCCGCTTGCCGCTTGGCCGCGCCCCGGTAACCTCCGCGTCCATGCGCACCGAATCGCTGCAGTTCCTCGAAACGCTCGTCAATACCCCCAGCCCCGTCGGCCATGAGTCGCGTGGACAGCGGGTCTGGCTCGACTACGTGGGCGCCTTCGCCGACGAGACGTTCAGTGATGCCTACGGCAATTGCGTCGCGGTAGGAAACAAGGGGGGATCGCCCCGTATCATGCTCGCCGCCCACGCCGACGAGATCGCGATGGTGGTCAACTACGTGACCGACGATGGCTTCATCCACGTGCGCCGCACCGGCGGGATCAATCCCGCCATCACTCGCGCCCAACGGGCCGTCGTGCACACCCGAGGGGGGCCGATTCCGGGCGTATTTGGCTCGGTGGCACCACACCTGACCAAGGGTGACCACGACAAGAAGGAACCCGCCATCCACGACCTGTTTCTTGACCTCGGCGTAAGCAGCCGGGACGAGGTGATGAAGCTGGTTCGCATTGGCGATCCCATCACCTTGAACGACCGTTTCGAACGCCTGCGCGGGGATCTCGCCGTAGCCCGCGCCTTCGACAATCGGATCGGCACCTGGGCCGTGGCCGAAACGCTGCGGCTCCTGAAGGACCACGCCGGCAAATTCGCCGCCGAGGTCTGCGCTGTATCCAACATCCAGGAAGAGGTCGGCCTGCTGGGCGCTCGGCAGATTGCCTATTCGCTGAAGCCGGACGTGGCGCTCGTCGTGGATGTGACGCACGCGACCGACTACCCGACCATCGACAAGCGCCAACACGGCGACATCAAGATCGGCCAAGGGCCCGCACTAACCCACGGCGGCTGCAACCATCCGGAGGTCGTGGCGCGCTTGGAAACTGTCGCCGAAAAAGCCGGCATCGTGCTCCAGCATGAAGCGATGAGCTCCTCCAGCGGCACCGATACCGACGTCATTTTCTGGACCCGCGGGGGCATTCCCAGTGCGTTGATCAGCCTGCCAAACCGCTACATGCACTCCCCGGTGGAACTGGTCTCCCTGAAGGACTTGGAACAAATTCCCGTGCTGATGGCAGAGTTCGTTCTGAGCGTGGCGAAGTCGGAGCAGTTCAAGGTCCGAATTTGAAGCCGCCGACGCCGCCGCCCGCGCCTTACTCCCGCCGGAGTGTCTGCACGAACTCCGCCCAGAGTTGATCCACCGTCCGGCCGGTCAGCTCTTTGAACAGCTCCGGTTGGTAGCGCTGCTGGCGGAGGGCGGCGTTGAGTCGTTCCACCAGCTTCGCGTGGCCGCGCTTTTCAGCCCACTCGAGGAAGATCGCGGTTGTCTTGTAGGCGTCGGTGTAGTTCGCCTGTTCGGGATTGATGCCCGGGCGCGGGGCCGCGGGCTCGAAATGGCCGATCCGGAGATAATCGGCGATGCCTTCGACCAACCAACCGGGACCGCCGGGCGGATACGCCTGCACGACGTGGACCAGTTCGTGAATGACCATGCCGAAGTCGCCCCGATTCGCCCGAACGAACTTCGCCGCAATGAAGATATTGTTCCCTCCGGTCGCCGCCACGCCGTCCATGTCGGCGCGGAAGATCAAGGTCACCTCGGGGTAGGGTTTGAATCCAGGGCTTGGGAGTAGCGCAACGAGTCGGCCATACCATTCGGCGCAAAGTTCACCGGCGCGGCGGCCCCATTCGTCGAGGTCGGGAGTCTCCGAAGTATCGACCCGAATGCGGGCAACAAGTCCGCCCGTTGCGTTGGTCACCGAACCGGTCCAACTGAACTGCGGTTTGGCCGCGCCGGACTGGGACTCCTCCGCCTCCAGTGCCAAGGTGGGAAACAGAGCCAACAACAGCGGTAGAAAACGGGGTGGCAGGCGCATGGCGGAATAAAACGTTAAGCGGGCGAAGTCACTGCCAAGCTATGCCAGTCCGATGCCAAACTCCTCGCTGACGACTGGTTTCTGGAAGTTTCCTAGTTTGACCTGACACCTTGGGACTTCGCCCGCACGCAGCCCGGGGTCCGAACTCACGACTCACCACTCACGGATTTACAATGTAAACATTGGACGGCAGTTCCGGCAGTTTCGCTTGCAGCCGGCGCAGGTCGTCCCAATCGCCGTCCAAACGGGCCGGTGTGCCCCATTCCGAAAAAATCTTGGGCGCCTTCCACCGCCACTTCTCCACGTGACCATCGACGAAGGCGAGATTGGCGCTGCGGTGGTGTCGGTCGGCCGGCAAATCGATCCACAGGTTACCGTTGGCGTCGTCCGGGCGATAAATGCCGAACGTGGCGTCCACACAACTCCCTTCGTGCGTGTCGATGAACGTGAAGACTTCGGCCGGGGATGGACGTGACGCCTCCGGCAACGTGCGCCGGGTGTGGTCCGCCAAATCGCAATTCAGCCAGATGCTCAGGTTATAACTCCGCGTGCGCAATCGACTCCCCCCGAGGTCCGGGCCGCGAAGCGTCGAGCGGTCGCCGGGACAGTGGTAAATGGCGGCACTGCGGGTGTAGGGAAACAGCACTCCAGCCATCAGGTTCGACGACGTGGTGTCCTGCGTCACGTTACCGGGGGCCCACGACGTCGAAGCGAGCGCAGGTCCGTTGGTCTCGCCCATGGTGTAAACGTAACTGTTCGGCGGAATGACATCGGCGAAGTCGTGCGCGTAAGCCAGCCAAGCCAGTTGCAGTTGCCGGAGATTATTCTGACAAGCCGCGGCGAGTCCCGCCTGCCGAGCCCGGCTGAGGCCCGGCAAAAGCAAACCCGCCAGCACCGCAATGATCGCCATCACCACCAGCAATTCGATCAACGTAAACGCCTCCGGCCCCGGTGCCGGGGACCGGCTGGCACTTGCTGGATGGCGAACGGGTCTCATACCGACTCAAACCTAAGGGATCATTAGACGAGGCCCCGCTCACACGCGAACGGATTTACCGGCTCATCACCAAAGGTATGGCGTTGCCCCAGACCACCGCCCGGAACGAATCAGTGCGGCCGGCCCCGAATCGAGCTCGCGGGACCGGCAGCGGGGCTTGCCGGCCACGGGGAAGCTGGCATAGTGACGCCTCTTTAAGGTCGGTAACGCGTGTTCAATAGGTTCGAATCAAGGCTCCGGTGAGCCGGGCATGGAAGTTTTAAACCCGTCGCCCCTCTTGAATTTTTAAATCGTAACGTCCTTATTGTGAACGGTTTGCGCCCGTAGCTCAGCTGGATAGAGCATCCGCCTTCTAAGCGGATGGTCCCGCGTTCGAATCGCGGCGGGCGCACCATTTTTTCTATCCGCCACGGTCTCCCGCCCTGAGGCCTACGCAGCTTTGCTGGCCGGGCTGGCCAACACGTTTCCTGATTCCCACCTAGCGAAGCTTCGCTAGGTTTAGCGGCGCATGATTTGGCACTTGGTGACTTGGATCGACGACGCGGGAAAGCAGGGCAGTGGTCGCTGCCTTGGGGCCCAGATTTTTCCGGGACTCGTCGCCAGTCCGTGCGGGGTGTGAGTTCCGCCCGCCGCTCCCCACTTCCCGGCCCCTTCCCCACCTCCTCGCATGGACCCGCGCGCGCTGCCGATCTGGCAGCTTCATTTCGACCTTCTCCGGACGCTCCGAGACGGCAACCAGCTCGTGTTGGTCGCCGCGACCGGTTCGGGCAAAACCACCCAGGTGCCCCAGATGCTGCTTGATGGCGGCATCGCCGGTGACAAACGCATCGTGGTGCTCCAACCCCGCCGGGTCGCCGCCCGGACCGTGTCGGCGCGCGTGGCTTGGGAACGCGGCGTGAAGCTCGGCGGCGAAGTCGGTTACCAAATCCGCTTCGAGGACCGCACTTCGCTCGGCACGCGCATCTGTTTCGTAACTGAGGGCATTCTGCTCCGTTGGTTGCAGGACGACCCGGAACTGCGCGACATCGGCGTGTTGATCTTCGACGAATTCCACGAACGCAACCTCCTGAGCGACGTGGCGCTGGCGCTGGCCAAACGCTTGCAAAACACCACGCGCCCGGACCTCAAACTTGTCGTGATGTCCGCCACGATGGAGGCGGAACCCGTCGCCCATTATTTGGCAACCACGGCGGCCAGCCCAGCCCGCCCGTCTCAGCCCGCCGCCCCGATTCTCGAATCGGCCGGCCGAACCTTTCCAGTGACCATCAAATGGGCCGAATACGGTGACCGTCAGCCCGCCGCCGAACTCGCGGCGCAGGCCGTGGAGCGCATTCTCCATGCTGGGGAACCGGGCGACATCCTCGTATTCATGCCGGGCATGGGGGAGATCAATTCGACGATCAACACGCTGCGGGCCGGGCGGTTGTCGGAACGCTGCCTCTTCCTGCCGCTGCACGGCGACTTGGCTCCGGAGGATCAGGACCGGGCCTTTCAAGCGTCCGCTATGCGCAAGATCGTCGTCGCTACCAACGTTGCCGAAACCAGCGTGACGATCGACGGCGTGTGTCATGTCGTGGACGCCGGGCTCGCCCGGGTGGCGCGCTACGACGCCGAGCGGGGAATCCAGTCCTTGGGCCTCGAAGAAATCAGCCGAGCCAGCGCCGACCAACGCGCCGGTCGGGCCGGGCGAACGGCACCGGGCACCTGCTGGCGCTTGTGGACCGAAGGCGCCCACCTCAATCGGCCGCTGAAGAACACCCCAGAAATCCAGCGGGCCGACCTCGCGGAAGTCGTCCTGCTACTGCATTCGCTCGGCATCCGGCGCGCGGCGACCTTCGATTGGCTCGACCAACCCGACGCCACGGCCGTTGAGCGGGCCGAAAAACTGCTAGTGATGCTGGGGGCCTTGCGCCCGCCCGTCGAGGCACCGCCGCTGGCGGACGGGGCAAATCGAACCTCGGTTGAAGCGGAAACCGATCTGACTCCCATTGGCCGGCAGATGCTGCGCCTGCCGATGCACCCGCGGTATTCGCGCATGCTGTTGGAAGCGGCCAAGCGTCGCTGCGTGCCGGCCGCGGCCTTGTGCGCCGCGCTCACCAGCGGCCGAGACCTACTCATGCGGGTAGGCCGCGAGGACGCCCATTTGAAGGAAGCCCGAGAACTGTTCGAAGGCAACGCCACGAGCGACTTCTACACCCTGATGCAGGCGTTCCAGTTCGCCCAGAACGTCAACTTCGATCTCGATCAATGCCGGCGGCTTGGCCTCCATGCCCAGAGCGCCCGCGCCATCAACGACACCTATCGGCAGTTGCTGCAAATCGCGGAGCGGGAACGACTACTCCCCGCCGACGCGGAGCTTCCGATCACAGCGGCGCCCGCCCCCGCCCCAGCCACCGCCGCGAAATCGAAATCCGCGGCCCCCCATGAACCGCTGCTGCTTTGCCTGACCGCCGGCTTTATTGATCAACTCGCGCAGCGGAAAACCGAGGGCTCACTCGAATGCCTCCTCGGCGAGGGCCGCACGGGCACGCTCGTCCGGGAAAGCGTCGTGCAAGCGCCACTGTTCGTCGCGGGCAACATCCGCGAGGTTGATGGCCGCGGGGGCCGTCTCACGTTGCTAACCTTGGCGACGGAAGTGCGTCGCGAGTGGCTCGAAGAACTTTATCCGCAGCACTTCCACGCCACCGTTGAACATCTGTTCGACCGCAGTCAGAAGGCGGTGGCCGCGATAAAACGGGTGCGTTTCTTCGACCTCGTGCTCGGCCAAGAATATCAGCGCACGGTCGAACCCAAGGCTTCCGCCCGAGCGCTGGCGGAAGCGTTCGCCCGCGGCGAGTTCGACCTGCCACAATTTGATCACGGGCTCAAACAATTCATCGCGCGCGTCAACCTGCTCGCCCTAGCTGCACCCGACTTAGAATTTCCGATCTTCCGCGGGGCCGCTCTGTTGGACTCGCTGACGCGGGCCTTCGACGGCCTCACGTTGGTGAAGCAAGCGCAGGCCACGGACCTCAAACGGGCGTTCCACGCGCATCTCCAACCGGGCCAGGTGGAATGGCTGAACGAACTCGCGCCGCTCCAGGTGGCCGGTCCCGGCGATAAACCCCTCAAGCTGCTTTATCCGGAAATCGGCGAGGCAGCAGCGGCGAGTGAACTTGCCCCCGAGGCCGTCGTAAAACTGAACGACGCATTCACCCTCAAGGCACAACCGCACATCCTCGAAGGCCGAGTGTCCGTGAAGCTCTGGCTCACCACGCCCGACCAGAAGCGCCTCGCCAGCACCACGAATTTCGCCGACTGGAAACTCCGCGCCTACCCGGCGCTCCGGGCGCAGATCAAGGCGAAGTATCCGGGCTTTGGCTGGCCTTAGAAGTGCGCGCCAAAAGCGCCCCGGCCAAGGTGAACGCGGTCCACGCCAACGCCGGGATATAGAGCGCAAATTCGGTGAAACCCTGCGCGAACCAGCCCACCAAACCGACAAACACCGCCACGTTCAGCAAATCGGTTTCCACCGCCCAGACCCGGCGGCCTAAGGTCACCAACAGCACGGTCACCCACGCCATGAAGGTCACGCCTCCGGGCACGCCGGAATCGGAAAACTGTTCCAAGTAATCGTTATGGGCGAGCCGCGCCATGTCGCTTTCTGGCGCCTTCAGCCGCGCATACGGCCGCTGAAAAGTGCCTGGCCCGGAGCCGAACACCGGGTTGGCTCCCACCGTCTGCACCGCCGCGCGCCAATAGTCGAAACGCGCGCCCACACTCGTGGCGCCCGCCGCAAAATAACTGCGGAACCGAACTCCAAACACCCCGAGGCCACCCACAAGCACCACGACGACCGCCAACGTCTTCAACGGCTTCGACCACGGTAGTCGCAACAGGCAAAACCCGCCGAGAAGCAGGGCAATCAGCCAACCTGACTTTGACCCCGTCCAGAAGAAGCCCGCGCCAATCAGGAATCCGGTGACGCCCATCACGGCCCACCGGGTGACTGGCCGTAGTTCGCCAGTGCCGCGCCCGGCGAGCACCAGCGCCAGCGGCCCCAGCAATAAGAGGATGCCCGCGAGGGCGTTCGGGTAGACCAACGTGCCGTGGACGCGTCCCTTCGTGAGCTTGGCGACAATGATCGGGTTGGCGACGTCGACGCCGTTGGTCGTCAACACGAGCGATTCCGCCTTCATCTGGCGGAGCACCTCCGGCGGGAAGTTAGTCCACCCGGTGCGTTCACCGTCCAGCAGGGTCTGCCGATCCTGCGGAAACTCGACGAGCCGCTGATTGACAGCCCGCACCAGACAGAAACTCAACGCCGCCAGCAGACCGACCAGCAGCAACGTCAACCCGCGTTTTGCCGGCACAATCCATGCCCCCAGAAAAAATGCCGCCACCAGGGCCACAAAATGCAGCAACGTCGTGGCGGTCAGTTCGCCATCCACGGACTGGGTGGCGCTCACGCCTTGCCATCCAAGCCAACTCAGCGGCAGCCACGTCAGCCACCGGCCCAGCACGCCGCGGTTGCGTTGGGTCAGCCCGAGCATGGCGCCCACTGCCGCCAAGGCGAGCAGCAGCCAATTACCCCAACGCGTCGGCCACGGTTGGCCGACCGACAGCGCTTCTCCGAACGAAGACGGGGGCAGGATGCGGCCGTCGAGGATCACCGGGTTGCCAAACTTGAGTAGGGCCAGCCCCAGGAAAAGCCCGAGCGCGAGCGCAAAGTAGTCGCGTCTACGCAGCGGCGGTTGGGGCACGGGCGCAGTCACAGTTTCAACCGCAGTAAGCCCACTTCCAGCACCAACGCTTCCTGCGCGTTGGTGTTGAGCAGGCGTTGGGTCTTCTCCCACGACTCCAAGTTTTCGCGGGCTTCATTGACCTTGAGCCGGGCCGCGACAGACACCGTGGCGTCGCGCAAACCCGGCAGGAAGGCGAGTTCACTCGTGGCCCCCAGCGTGCCCAGCCACACATCGCGCAACCACCCCTGCAATCCGGCCGCAAATTCACCTCGGCGCCGGCGGTATTCGGCTTCAATGGCCGCCTTCAGCTCCTCTTCCCAGCGTTCCTGCTGGGAGGCCTCCGCCTCGCGATATTTTTGGAGGGGCGACTGGGCCGTAAGTGTTTCCTCGATCCGTTCCTTGGTGGCGGCCAGCACGTTGATCAGCGAACCAAGCAGTTGGTAACGCCCGAAGAGCGGCGGCGACTTCGGCCGGGCCAGTTCGGCAAACTGACCTACCCAAGCCGCAACTTCGGCGTCCATCCGCACCACGCCGCTCGCGAAACTCAACCGCAGGCAGCGCGAAATGATCGTCTCTAGCAGGCGGTCCTGATCGGTGCAGAGTAGGATGATGACCGACCCGGCGGGCGGCTCCTCCAACGTCTTCAGAAAAGCGTTGGCCGCGTTATTATTCATGCGGTCGGCCCCGGCAAAGATGGCGACCTTGTGCGGCGCCTCCGCTGCCCGCAGCCCCAATGTGCGGATGACTTCACGGGTTTGATCCGCCCCAATCACCCGACTTTTCATTTCCGGGCGCACCCACACGACATCCGGATGATTATGGCGCGTGATCCGACCGCAGTTGCCGCACTGACCACAGGGTTCCAAAGGCACGCCGTTTTCGCCCCGCTCCAAGGGTTGGAGGCAATTCAACGTCTGGGCGAGCCGCGTCGCCGCCTCTTCCAACACGCCGAGGTCATCCCCGAGGAACAGATAGGCATGGCCCAAACGCCCCCGAGCGAGACTGCGGCGAAGCAGTTCGGCAGCGGTCTGCTGGTTGGTATTGGCCGGTGAGGTCATGCGTGAACGGCGGGGAGAATGGCGTTGGCCGGGCCGGGCGCAAAGTTCAAACCCAGCGCGCAACCGAGTCCGCTTGGGCCGGCAGACTTCAGAAGGCTGAAATGTAGGCTTGACTCCCCTGTGACCAATCTCAATCACAACCAACATCACTGTTATTTCTATGAAACACTTTAAGCAACGTCCGGCCACCCTGTTGGCTGTGCTCGGCAGCGCCGTGCTGGCCGGCGGATCTTGGGCCGCCGAATCGACCCGGGTTTACGTGAACTTCAAGCCGGGGCAGAAGGCTGTGGCCAAGGGCCTGATCCAAAGTGCGCGCGGCACGGTTCATCATGAGTTTGACCACTTGAACGCGTTCGCCACCACCCTCCCCAGCGCGGCCGTCGCTGCGCTCAGCAAGAATCCCAGCATCACGCTGGTTGAGGAGGACCCCCCCCGCTTTTTGTTTTCAGCCGCCGAGCAAATTCCCTACGGAATCGACCTAGTGCAGGCCTCGAAGGTCTGGGATTTTAACAACGATGGCGTCATTGATTCCGGAGCCCCCACCGGCGCTGGGATCAAGGTTGGCGTGATTGATTCGGGGGTTTTTTCCGGCCATGAGGATTTCTTCGGCGTCAACCTCAGCGGCTACAACGGCAACCTGCCTTGGAACGCCGACGGTTCGGGGCATGGCACCCACGTCAGCGGCACCATTGCTGCCGCCGCTTACAACGGTAAAGGAGTCGTCGGAGTAAGTCCCGGCACAGTCTCCCTCTACATGGTGCGCGTGTTCGGCGACGACGGTAATTGGGCCTACTCGTCCTCCCTCCTCAACGCCGCCCAACAATGTCAGGCGGCGGGCTGCAAAATCATCAGCATGAGTCTCGGGGGCGGCCGGGCGAGCAAGACAGAGCAGAATGGCTTCAACTCTCTCTACAACAACGGCAACGGCATCCTCCTGATCGCCGCCGCCGGAAATGACGGCACCACGGCGACCAGCTATCCCGCTGGCTACAGTTCGGTGGTCTCAGTGGCCGCCGTGGATGCAGCAAAAACGGTCGCCGATTTCTCCCAGAAGAATGCGGACGTGGAGTTGTCCGGCCCCGGGGTCGGCGTCCTGAGCACGGTTCCTTATGTTGAGCTGAACAGTGCCGTGGTCGGGGGCGTCACGATCGAGGGAGGCCCGATCGAATTCGCAGCCCGAGGAACCGCCGTCGGCCCCTTGGTGGACGGCGGCCTCGGCGACACCGTCGGCGCGTGGACCGGCAAGGTCGTCCTGATTCAACGCGGGACGACGACGTTCTTGGAGAAAGTGCAGAACGCCCAGAGCGGCGGCGCCGTGGCGGTCATCATCTACAACAATACGACGGGCGACTTTTCCGGCACCTTGGGCGCGGGTAACACCTCCTCCATCCCCGCCATCAGCGTCAGCGACACCGTGGGCGCAACCCTGCTGGGCCAGCTCAATCAAACGACGACGGTGACCAGCTCCTTCGAGTCTGGAGTCAGCGGATATGCCTATTACGACGGCACCTCGATGGCGACCCCGCACGTCTCCGGCGTCGCCGCGCTGGTCTGGAGCGCCAAAACCACGGCCACGGCGGGTGCCATCCGCACCGCGTTGCAGACCACCGCCTTGGACTTAGGCCTGGTCGGCCGCGACCCCGCTTATGGGTTTGGCCTCGTGCAGGCCAAGGACGCCATCACCGCGCTCCTCAGCTCGGGCGGCGGAGGCGGTTCCAGCGATACCACCGCCCCGGCAATTACGGCGGTAACTGCCAGCGTGGTGAACGCCAAACAGGGCACCTTCAAGATCGCTTGGACGACCGATGAAGCCTCCACCTCCACCGTTAGTTTTGTGGGCGGAGCCACCACCTCCAATACGACCTTGGTCACCGCGCATTCGCTCTCCTTCCGGGGAACGAAAGGTGCGACCTACACCTACTCCGTCAGCTCAACCGACGCCGCCGGCAACACCCGGACGGCTGGTCCCTTTGTCTTCGTCAATTTGCCCTGACCGTTACGGAGGCCGACCGGCGCGCGACCGAACCACAAACCCTGACTCCCTGAGTCGGGGTTTTTCGTTTTCCGGATCGTCCTACCATTCTCCGGCGCTGTCGGGGCGAAGGCGGGTCGCTAGAATTCCAACACCAACTCTCGCGGACTGGCGGTGTTCGGGAAACGTAACCGCAATAATTTCTCCGCGGCTAAATACTCAGTGCTCGACAGGCTTGCCCCCGCCAAGCGAACCGACTTCGGAGCCCGAGCAGAGTGCAGCAACACGACGGCGCCCGTGTCGGGGACTCCCTCGACCGTAAACGCCACCGTATCCGCGGTCGCCTTGCCCGGGAGGGTTTTGCAAGCCGCCGCCAACACCCGCGGCACCGTGCGTTCCACCCGTTCGAGATCGAGGAGGAAGTGTCGGGAACCCGGGGTGAGGGAGATCGCGGTCTGCACGCGGAGTTCCGGATCAAAGAGACTCACGAAGCGACCTTGAAGCGACCGGGAGGCGCCGGCCACGGATTCATCCAAGCCCGCCGCCACGAGGTAGGGGCCGCGGCGCAGCAGGAGGTGGTTGGTTTCCTGCCACTTCACGGCGGGTGGCGCGACAGCCTTCACAGCCTGCACCAGTTGGGCGTCCCCGTCGGCAGCGCCGGCGAGTTGGGCGGGATTTCGCTTCAGCCAAAGCACCTGACCCGCGCCGATTTTTTGGTGCTCCTTGGAACCGGACCACCCGAGTTCGGCGAAGAGATGTTCCCGGGGCGTCGCGAGCTGGCGGCCGTCGGTGTTCCACCAATCACGCACCCGGTTGTAAGGATCAGCATCGTCATCGCACACGACCAGCGTGCCCCCGCCACGGACCCACTCGGCGAGCGGCGGATGGACGTCCGGCGTCAGCGGCTTTTGGCCGTGATAACTCAGCAGCAGCACGCGAAAGCTGTCGAGGGCGTGCGGCACGGTGAGATTCTCCAACTGCACCGGCTGGATCGGCACACCACGTTTCAAGAACGGCAGCGCGAGCCCGTAAACGTGGCTGAGGTTGCCGTCACTGGGCGTCGGCTCACCGCGCTGAAACATGAGCGAATCGCTCACCAGCAAGCCCACCCCGGTCGTGGCGCCGTGCCAGTCCACGTCGGGTTGACGCAGCTCGTTCAACGCGTTCATGACCACTTGTAGCTCGGTCGCGTAAGGCGCCGGAATACCTTGGCGTTGCTCCACCGGCACATTGGCCGGGTAGCGGCCGTTAAAGATACGTTCGGGCCAAGGGGCGACCTCGAATTGCGAGACTTCGGGCTGAAAGAGCGAGGCGACGAGCGTGGATTCCCAGTTCGTGCGGTAATCGGTCCAGTCGTGGTCGGGGTTATCCTCGATGGGATCGTTCAGATACCAGACGGTGCGACCGGTGGCGCGGACCAGGTTTTGCATCGCGCCATATTCGAGAAAGGCCGTCTCGAAGGTCCGCTCGCGCCGGACGCCGCGAAAGACATTGGGCGTGCGCGAGGTGCCGGTCCACACCTGCGCGATGTAACCGTCGCAGCCCCGCAGTCGAGCCAGGCTGGATTCCGGACTCACGATGTTCCAGTGCGCGTAGTTCAGCAGGCTGTGGGTGGGCACGTAGCAGCGGACATGTTTGCCCGTGCGGTCGTTGAAGGCATTCACATGATCGAACACCTGCTGCAACGCGCGCCGATAGAGAAAGTATTTCAGTTTCGAAGCCCGCCATTGGGCATCCACCGAAGCGTGCGGTGGCAGCCATTCCTCCCCGTAGAAGCTTTTCCACTCGCGTCGGAAGCCTTCTGAATAACCCGCGCGCACCCAGAACTCGGGTTCCTCCAAGTGGATTGCCTCGGCGCCCGCCTCCAACGCCCGCTGCACGCCGACGGACAGGAATTTCCCAAAGTTTGTGCCGGGGCACATGTAATACACATCGCCGCCGTGGCTGATTTTTTTCCCGTTCCGCTCGGTCTGGGCTTCATCCTCATGGTTCACCCCGTCGAAACGGCCGTAGAGGTAGTCCTGATAGTGGCCCCATGACACCCCCGTCATTACGTGGATGCGATAGCCGCGGTTGCGCCACGTGGCGATTCGTTCCGGTAGCTTGGCATCAATGCCATAAACGATGGCGACGTCGGAGCGGAGATTACCGGCCCCGCTCCACGCCTGGCCCGTCTGAAAACAGGTGCGCTCCTGCACTTGGGCGGGATCAAAGGGAAAAGCGGGCGGGAGTTCGGCGGCGAGCGCCATCAGCCCAAGGCAACTCGCATGGGCAACACAGATCAGCTTGAGCACACGGTTTAGGACGCCGGGAACGACAGGGAAGTTCAATCCAGCTTCGGGCTACCCGCCGCGCCTGCCGCCGAGCCGCCACCGCAGTCGGGGTAACCGCTGCCCCGACGCCTTGCGCTTGGTGCCCGGGACGCCCCTATCACGCGTTCAATACCGCATCCCAGTCCTTCCAGACCGGCTCATAACCCAGGCGACGGATCAGAGCGGCGACTTCGCCTGCCGAGCGTTCATCCGCAATGTCAAACTGGCCCGTCGCGTTGGTGGCGCGACCGCTTTGCGGCGACCATTCACTGGCATCCGCCGCCAGTTCCACAATCCGACCGCGGACTGTTTGGTGGATTTTTTCCCGCCCGGCCCCCGTGTAACCGCCCGGCTCCGTGTGACTACCCGCACTGGCGTGAGTGATACCGAGGGGCAACAAACCGTCGCGCAACGCGGCGGGCTCACGAGTCGAAAGCACCAGCCCGGCATCGGGCAGGAAGAGGCGGAAAGCCGCAACTAGTTGCACCAATTCCCGATCCCCGAGGAGGGTCAGCGGCTGGAATTCGCCAGCGCAGGGACGCAACCGCGGCAGTGAGATGGTGAGCATCGCCTTCCAGCAATGCCGCAGCAGATAGGCCGCGTGAGCGGCGGTGGCGAGCGCTTCGTAACGCCAGTCCGCCAACCCGTGCAGCGCGCCAATCCCGAGGCGGCGAAAGCCCGCGGCATAAGCGCGCTCGGGACATTCCAACCGCCAATCGAAGTTCCGCTTGGGGCCCAAGGTATGCATTCGGCCATACACCTCGCGGTCGTAAGTCTCCTGATAAACCACGAGTCCTTCAGCGCCAGCGCGAACGATCGGCTCGTATTCCGCCACTTCCATGGGGCCGACTTCCAGCGAAAGTGACGGAACCAACCCATGCAAGGCCGCCGTGCAGTCCGCGAGATAACCGTTCGACACAAATTTCGGATGCTCGCCCGCGACCAGCAGTAAGTTGCGGAAGCCTTCGTCATTGAGGGACTGGGCTTCACGGACAATTTCGTCCACCGACAGCGTTACGCGGAGAATCGGATTGTCGCGGGAGAAGCCGCAGTAAGCGCAGTTGTTGATGCACTCGTTACTCAGGTAAAGCGGCGCAAACAGCCGGATCACCTTACCGAAACGTTGTCGCGTCAACGCTTGGGACTGCCGGCAGAGTTGCTCCAAAGAGCCGGCGGCGGCAGGCGAAAGCAGCACTGCGAAGTCCGCCAACGACTTCGGACCGTTCGCGATAACCCGGGCCACTTCATCCGGGGCGGCGGTGCGGGCATACTCCAGCAGGTCGGTGAAAGGGAGCCGGTTGAACTCCGCAACGAAACTCATGTGGCCGCAGGGTAACGGTGATGCCCCGGGGGGCAAGCAAGCCCCGCACCTCCAAATTCACATTCGACTTAATCCGGGGCAGATTTAGCCGATTTAACCGATGGACTGACCCGCCGGCGCGACGGGGCTACCCCGACGCTTGTCCGACGGGTTGCCTCATTTTTTCACCGATGAAACTGCATTTGATTCCCACGGAACCGGCCCGCCGGTCGGACGCTAAAGTCGTCTGCGCGTTCGGGCTGGCTCAATTACTGCGTCACCCCTCCGGCCGCTGGGAGCTGCTCGGCGGGACCCGCACCGACCGAATGGAAGCACGCGAATGGATCAGTGTTTTTTGCCACGAGGCTGTCCTACCCCCAGAGACCCGCCCCGAGCCAGTGTCGTCGCGCCCCGCACGGCCCTGCCCGCGGGCTCGGCTTGCCCGCGGGCATTGAGGCCCGCCGGCGCCAGCCGCCACGGCGGGTAAATCCCCGTAAGAGTGCTTCTCTTTTCCGGACAGACTCGGTTAGTTTGCGGAGCAACAATTTCACCTGCCATGACCCGCCCCCTGCCCCGTCGTTTCCTCCGTGGCTTTACGTTGATCGAGTTGCTGGTGGTGATCGCCATCATTGCCATCTTGGCCGGCATGCTTCTGCCCGCGCTCGGCAAAGCCAAAACCAAAGCGCAGCAGATCAACTGCGTGAGCAACACCAAGCAAATCACGCTTTCGGTCTTCATGTATCTACAGGACTTCCGCAAGTCCCTGACCTACTACGGCCCCGGCAACAACCTGTGGATCACCCTGCTGGCCACCAATTACGCGGCCGTCAACAAGGCGCGCGTCTGTCCCACTGCGCCCGAAACTCCCGCCAAAAAGCGGACGGACCATGCGGCCAGCGGCCGGGTGGACCGCACTTGGCTCTGGGGCTCGCAATATCAAGGCAGCTACGGGCTCAACGGCTGGTTTTACGGCGACGATGACCCTTACATGAACACGGCGGCGTTGAAGGCGCGCAAGTTTCGCAGCGAGTCGGATTCGCTCCGCCCCTCCGATACACCGGTGATCATGGATTCCAATTGGGTCGATACGTGGCCAGAAAGCACTGATCAGCCACCCAAAAACTTCTTCACGGGCGATTGGTTTGATCAAGCACCCAGTCCGATGGCGCGGGTCTGCCTAGCCCGCCACGGTTCGGGGGGCTCGTTGGCGGCACTCAAAAATGTGGATAAGAAGGGGAAACTACCCGGCGCCATCAACGTGGGTTTCGTGGATGGGCACGCGGCCATGGTGCAGACCGAAAACCTGTGGACGATGGAGTGGTATCGCGGATGGGTCGTGCCGGCCAAACGACCGGGCCGTTGAGCCTTGCGCCGGCGTGAACCGTAGTTGAGTAACCAGCTCCGCTCGCTGGTCATTTTTCCGGCGGGCGGCGGGGCGATGAAACTTTTAGCGCCCGGGACGGGTCTAAATTCGGGAAAGCGGCGAACTCAATGCGGGTTTCCGCCCCTCGCCTGCTCCAAGCCAAATCATCCCGCCATGAAGTCGCCTGCCCGCCGCCCGGTCGGATTCACCCTCATCGAATTGCTGGTGGTGATCGCCATCATCGCCATCTTGGCCGGGCTGCTCATGCCCGCGCTGGGAACCGCGAAATCGAAAGGCAATTCGATCAAATGCCTGAGCAACCTTCGCCAACTGGGCCTCGCCTTGACCCTGTATGCGGGGGACAACGACGGCTACTTCCCTGCGCGCCGCGAGCGCTCTGAGGCGTGGCCGGTCACGCTGTTGAGTTACTACAAGGACGTGAAAATCCTCAAGTGCCCGGCCGACCGCACCGGATTTACGCCACCGGGCGTGTCGCCGGAACTTCGAGCCGACGCCCAACGCAGTTACGTGATCAATGGCTTCAACGATTGGTTCCAAGCGAATCTCTCCACCAACGATTACCTCAAATTCAAGCAGTGGCAGTGGCCCGTGGGCCTCAAGGACGCCGCCATTCCGCAGCCCGCGGAAACTATTGTGTTCGGTGAGAAACGCCCCGGCTCGCGGCACGTGCACATGGATTTCAGCCAAGGCAACTTGGGCAATGACGTCGAAGAGATCGACCAGATCCGACACAAATACGGCGGCGGCACCCAGGGCGGCGGGGCCAACTTTGCGTTCGCTGATGGCAGTGCCCGGTTCCTCAAAAACGGCCAATCCGTCAGGCCGGTCAATCTCTGGGCGGTCACTGATCAGTGGCGGAACGCTCCTCCTAAACCCACAGCCCCCTAAAATATGCACCTTCGCTTGAGCGCCTCGCTGTGGCTCGCCGGAACGCTGGGACTCCCGGCTGGCGACGTGATCATCAACGAGATAATGTATCATCCACCCGCTGGTCGGGACGACGGCCAGTTCATCGAACTGCACAACCGCGGGACCGCGGAGGTGGATTTGTCCGGTTGGTCGTTCACCAAAGGCGTCACCTATACCTTCCCCGCCACCAAACTGGCACCCGGCGGCTTGCTCGTGGTAAGCCAGAATCCGACCACCTTCCGCACCACCTACACCAACGTCGAACCTCTCGGCCCGTTTACCGGTCGGCTCAAACACAGCGGTGAACGGCTCGAACTCGCCGATGCTTCGGGCCAGACCGTCGACTCCGTCAAATTCGCCGACCGGGCGCCGTGGCCGGTTTCGCCCGACGGAGCCGGGGCTTCGCTGGAGCGCCTTTCGCCGACCGCACCCAGCGATGAGGTGGGCAATTGGGCCGCGTCCGCCTTACGGGCGTTGAAGGCGCCGGGCGGAACTCCCGGGCGGACCAATTCAGTTTTCTCAGCCAACTTGCCGCCGCTCATTACCGCCGTGAAATGGAGCGCCGCCGAACCCGGCAAACCCATCGTGTTGAGCGCCACCGTGGCAGACGCCGACGGCCTCAAGACGGTCGTGGTGCGCTATCGCTCCATTGAGCGAGATCCGCAGGTGACCGAGCATAGCGTGCCGCTGCAACGGCTGACCGCTCCTGAGCGCCAAGGCACTTACACCGGCACGATTCCCGCCCAACCGGCGGGCCGCCTCCTCCGATTTACGGTCGTGGCCGAGGACCTCACCGGGGCGACCCGGGTGACGCCCGATGAGCACGACCTGCGACCGACTTTTTCGGCTTTTGTCGTCAAAAACACGAATCAAACGACGGTGCCGCAGTTACAAATGCTGTCGTTCGGCGACCAAGAGGCGCGGAATCGTTTCCGCCGCTTTCGCCGCGGTTCAGCCAGCGGCTCCGATGCGCCTACGCCCTCGCGCGGCGACTCCGCCCTGCTTTACCTCCCGGCCCAAGGCGGGCCGGCGGTAACGTTTGATCACGTCCGGTTCAGCCCCCGCCAAGGCGGCTGGAAAATCCGGCTTACAAAGGATGCTCCCTTGGCCGAGGTCACGACTTGGAATCTGCTGTTCGAAGGGCCACCCCGCTGGGCGTTGGCAGAGGCGTTGGGTTACGAAGTTTTCCGTCGTCTGGGGGCCCCGACTCCCGATACCGACTACGCTCGCGTGACGTTCAATGGCCGCCCCCTCGGCTACCACCTGATGGTTGAGCAAGCCAACACCTCGTTTCTTCGGCGGCTTGGTCACGACCCAGGGGGTAACTACTACAAGCTGCTCTGGTATGGCCAAGGCCTCATCGGGCAGCACGAAAAGAAGAATAATCCTGACACAGGGCACCGGGATCTGATCGCCGCTGTCAACGGTCTGAATCGGTCCCAAGGCGCAGACCAATGGGCGTTCATCCAGCAACATTTCAACGTGGAGACCTTCATCAACTGCTACGTCGGCAGTATGTGTCTGCAAAACTGGGATGGGTTTTTCAACAACTACTTCGTGTATCACGCGCCGGGGCAGGCTGGAAAATGGGAACTCATCCAGTGGGACCTCGACAAGACCTGGGGGGATTTCGACGGCGCTTCACCTGACTTCGACTGGTATTCCATGCCGCTCAACTACGGCGCCAATCTGGACGGTAATTCACGCTTAGGGCGGCAGCGGCAATTCGGCTTCGGCGGTTGGCAACGGCCGCCGGGTTACTTCTCGGGTCCACTGTTGGGCAATCCCGAATTCCGCAAGCGGTTCCACGCCCGGCTCCGGGTCGCCCTTGACACCGTTTTTTCCGAGCCCGAATTGCTCCCGGTCATCAAGGCGCTGGAACAACGCTTGGAGCCGGAAGTCCGGTATCGGGGGCAACTCGAACAGGGCGATGGCACCGGGGCTGTCGCCGAGTTCAGGTCCAACCTAGATTCGTTTCGCCGGCAACTGAAACACCGCCGGGCCTTTTTGCTTTCCGAACTCAAAAAGGAACCCTGATCGGCCCGGCAGGGAGACGATTGAGTGGACGTGGACCGCGCCCAACGGCCTTATTTCGTGATCGTCTCGTTGAGGTTGAACAGCACGTTGGCGACCGCAGTGAGAGCGGCGAGTTCCACCGCGTCGGTAGTTTTAGGAACTGTGGATTCCCCCACTTTGATCAAGTCTTCAGCAGCCTTGGGATCGGCTCGGAAGTTTCCAAGCTGTTGGGTGTAGGTCCGCTGGAGCACGGCAATCTCATCTGCCTGCGGCATCCGCCCCAGCGTCAGGCGAAACGCCCGCACCAGTCGTTTTTTCAAATCGCCGGGTTCTTCCCGCAACACGCGTTGAGCCAGGCCCCGGGCCGCTTCCACAAAGGCGGGGTCATTCATCAACACCAGCGATTGCAACGGGGTCTGGGTGCGCTGACGAAGGA
>CAIJLV010000110.1 GCA_903821635.1 uncultured Verrucomicrobiota bacterium
GTCACTGCCCCACTGCGGCTCGTAGGTGCAGAGCGAACCGGGCGCGTGGAGAATGCACGGATCGATGAGCCAACCGGTGCCGGGCTTCAAACGATACGCCTTCGAGAGGTCGAGAATGCCGTTGTCGCCCTTGTTCCAGTTCTCAAGGCACTGGCGGACCTGCGCCTTCGTCGTGCCCGGCTCGAAGCCCATGAACGTGTAGGGAAAGTTGTTTCCCACATTGTTATGCTGCGGCGGGAAATAATAGGACTCCGGCTTACCTTCCTGGCCGACCAGCTTGGCCTGCTTCGCCGACTGGTGCATGTGGTGCGGAATCGGCCCCATGTTGTCGAAGAACTTCGAGTAGACCGGCCACTTGCCATACTTCTTCCAGATCGCCTTACCCACCAGATCCGCGCCGCAATCATCCACCGCCTGCTTGAGCGTGAAGCGTTCCTTACCCACCACGCAGTAGTTCAACCCTTCGTCCGCCGCCCGCCCCTCGTTCGCCGTGACCGTGGTGGAGGCAAACCAGCGTTCGTCGATGCCGCCGCGGTTCAGGCCGTAAGCGTAGGTGTCATCGGGGTGGAGCTTGATGCGCAGACCGGGCTGGAGAAACGAACGCGGCACCCAGGCGGGAGCGAGGCGCAGCAGGCCGCCGGTGCGGGAGAGTTCAGCGCCGACTTTCGCGGCGGTGTTCGACTTGATGGTCTTGAGTTGATTGACAGTGTTCATGGCACGACTCGGTGAATGGATGAGAACAAAAGCGCTAGCAGCGGTGCGGGCAAGCGTAACGAGAGCCCCGCCGACGCTGCCAACGGAAAAGGGCTGAAAACGAAGCGACCCCGCTTACCGCCGCGGGCCCCTCACTTTTCAACGGGCGCCTCCACCCGGATTTCCGGGACCCCGACCGGCACGGGCACCGTGGTCTGTTTTCCGCCCGCCCACCGGATCACGAGTTGGCCGGGAGTCGCGACGCCCGGCGGCAGCGCGAGCACCGTCACCGCCCCGTCCTGCGAGCCCACGCCTGAGCCGGCGTGAAGTTCCCGCAGGGGCCCGGTGAAAGCCCCCGCCTGCAAGCGCACCGCCGCCCCGATGCCCTCTGGGTTTCCGGCGGCCCCGACCAAGCGGACCCGCAGACCAGGCCGGGCTTGGGCATTGCGGAACAGCCGGGTGGCCGCCCCGTTCTGCGTCACCACCAAGTCAGCCCGGCCATCGTGGTCAAAGTCAGCCGTGGCCGCGCCCCGCTGTTCGCCCGAAATCACGATCCCCGTCGCCGACTCGGGACTTTCAATGAAACTGCCCCGCCCATCGCCGAGCAGCAGCAGACCGACCCCCGCATCGAGCCGGGGCACCCCGGGCCGCGTGGCGAAAAAGTTTTGGCTCAGGAAGACATCCTCCCGCCCATCGCCATCGAAATCCGCCACCACGGGCGTAAACGCCGGCGTCAACTGGGCCGCCCGCGGCAGCGCCTGCGCTTCGAACCGATCCCCCCGGTTGAGCAAGATCAGCGAACGCAATTCCACCGCTGAAAATTCGCGAGCCCCCGCCCGCTGCGGGCCCAACACTTCGGCCAAGGTCGCTTCGCTGAAGGCCCGGTAAGACGGGAAACGGCCGGCCAAGAAGGGCAATCCACTCAACAACTCCGACAGCGGTCGGCTGGGCGTCAGGGCCGCCCGGACCGGGTCAAACGTGGTCTCGACTACGCCCCACGAGCCGTCGCCCGCCCAGTCGCCCGTCGCCACCACCGCCGGTTGAGCCCGGCTGGCTTGGTGCTCGGAGTTGAGGCCCCAGTTCGCCGCGATCAAATCCAAGCGACCATCGCCGTCGAAATCACCCGCCGCGACCCCCGACCACCAACCCGTCAACGCGCTCAACCGGAGGGCGGACGAGGCCGGCGCGCCCAACCCGGTCACCTCCGGATCCCACGCCGTGAGTTGGCCCCGATCGTTGCGGAATACGTGTAACGGTCCCCATTCGCACGCCACGACGAGCTCGGGCCAGCCATCGCCTGTGAGGTCGGTCCAGCGGGCGGAAGTCACCACGCCGAGGCGGTCAAATTTCTGGTGCGGCAAATATTGGCCCCCGGCTTGGCGCAAAAGCACCGAGGTGGTGGGTTCCGGCCAGCGGCCCGGCACTGCTCCGCTGCCAACCCAGGCATCGAGGTTGCCGTCGCCGTCGAAATCCGCCAAGGCCAGCGCCCCCACGGCGGCAGTGGCTGCCGGCCACACCGGCACCGCGGCCTGTCCGAGTTCCACCGTGCGCACGGCGGCGCCGGCGGCTTGTCCATCTTCATAATTGGATTCCGCGACCCACAACCGCTGCCCCACCGCTGCCAGCGCGACTTGATCGCGGGCGGTCGGCAAATTGGTGGCGGCCAAAAAGCCCCCGCGCTGATCGTTCCGGAACACGGCGAGCGCGCCCCCGGTGCCGCCCCCGAGGGCCAGATCCTCCCAGCCATCGGCATCCCAATCGAACCACGCCACTCCCGGCCCCGCCTGACTCAACCGCCGGGGCAACAGCGGCTGGCGCGCAAAGTCGTCAAACAATTGCTCGCCATGAGTGTGCCCCAGCCGATCAGTTACATCCGCAAACAACGGTTTCCCCGGAGTCGTGGCGGGCACCGCGGCCGGTCGGTCGAAGGCGGGGTCTTCCTGAAGTTCGTAAAGGCGGCCGGGCTGAACGGAGCGCACCTCGCGCCGCGTGCCGTTGCGCCAGCGCACTTCCAGCACTAGGGCGGACTGGTTTGTGCCGGCGGCAAACGTCAGCAACGGATCGCTGCCGGAGAGGTAGCGCCCGCCCGCGACGACTTCCTGCCGTTGTTCCGGCACGGCGCCCCCCCGGAGCGTGACCTGCGCGCCCACCGCTTGGGAGTTGGCGCCGCGGCCCCGCAGGCGCACCGCCACACGGGGTGCCGCCGCTTCATTGCGATACAGGGCGGCCGGGCCGTTCAAATTGTTCACGGCCAAGTCGAGGTCGCCGTCGTCGTCGAAGTCCGCCAACGCCATTCCGTGATGCACGCCGGGTTGATCCGTGCCCCAGGCGCCGGTGACTTCTTCAAACGTGAGGTCGCCGCGGTTGCGAAAGGCCACGATCGGGGTGTTCAACGGTTGATAAATACTCAGGTTCGCCAACCGGTCCCCGACGAATGCCTTGCGCCGATCGACGGCATTGGTGAAGCCATCGTAACCGCGCTCGCGGGCCTCAATTGCGACCGCCGTGTCCCGGTCCTGCACGTCGCGCATGTGCCCCGTGCTGACCAGCAAGTCGGGCCAGCCATCGAGGTCCACATCCAGGAAGAGCGGCTGCCAGGCCCATTCCGACGCGGTGAGCCCAGCCAATCCCGCGACTTCCGCATAGCGGCCTTCGCCGCGGGCCACTTGCAGCGTGTTGCGGAGCGTTTGGGGCCGGTTGGCGAGGTGGCCGGGGAGATTCACGAAGTCCGACTGCGCCGGCATCTGCCGTTTCCGCCACGAAGGGAACCGGCTGAGCATATCCACCACGAACAAATCCGGCCGCCCATCGGCATCGACGTCGGCCACATCCACCCCCATGGAACTGCCGCTGGTCTGGCGCAGGGCCAAGGCGGGAGCGGCTTGAAACTGCCCGCGCCCGTCGTTGAACCAGAGCCGGTCGGGGGTCCAATAGTCATTACAGACATACAGGTCGGGAGCCCCGTCACCGTTGAGGTCCCGGAAGGTCGCCGTCAGGCCCCAATCCAGCGGCGCCCCGGTCAGCGGCTGGCCGGACTCGTCCCGGAAACGGCCGTCGGTCCAGCTCGTCGGCTGAAACCGCCCCGTGCCGTCGTTCAACCACAGCTCGTCCGGTTCGCCATACTCGAAGACTTTTCCGTGGCTGATCCCGAGGCGATTCGTCAACGCCGGCGGCACCACCAATTCGCCGTTGATCATACGGAGTTGCACCTGCCCCGCCCCGCGGTCACGGATGTCGTCCGTCCGGTTGTTGGTCACGTAAAGGTCCAGCGTGCCGTCTCCGTCCACATCGGCCAGCGCCAGCGTCAGACTCCCATGCCGGCCCAGAATGCCCGCCGAGCGGGTGAAGTCGGAGAAGTGGCCTTGGCCATCATTGCGCCAGCAATGCACGCCCGCGCCATTCGCGCTGATCAGTAAATCCAAGGCCCCATCGCCGGTGATGTCCGCGAGAACCACCCCACGGGCCATGAGGTTGGTCGCCACGGCGCCTGATTCCGCGGTGACGTTCGCAAACTTCCAGTCCCCGAGATTTCGGAACAGGGCCAGCCGACCCTCAATGCCAACCAAGGCCACATCGGGCCGGCCGTCGCCGTCAAAATCCCCCGTCGCCACCCCGGAGCCATTGTAGAGAGTGCGATTATGGGCCCCGTCCGCCGCCCGCAACTTATTGGTGAAGAGGAGGTTGGATTGGTCAGGTGGGGTGAGGGTGAAGCCGGGTTTGGTTGGGGTTGGGGTGGGTGGGGTGAGGGGGCGCCAGCGGGCGCCGGGGAGTTCGTGCCAGGCGGGGGTGGCCCCGAGCAGCAGGGTCGGGGCGAGCAGGGCCAGTAGGAGGAGGGGGCGGCGGCGCATAGTTCAGTGGGAGGGCAGGAGTTGGCCTTGGTCATCGACGCTGACCGCGCCCGCGGCCGGGGCCAGCGCGGTGCGGGTGGGGGTGGTCGTCCCGGGCCAGCGGACTTCCAGTTGGGTGGCCGGTTCCGGCCGCGCCAGCACCGGCACAACGCTGTCTTGGCTCCAGTAGCCGCTGCCCGCGTGGATTTCCCGCGCCGGGCCCCAGCGGCCGGACCCGAAGCCCAGCCGCACCACGGCCCCGAGTCCGTCGGGGTTGCCCGCCGGGCCCCGCAGTCGCACCCGCAGCCCGGGTCGCCCACGCTCGTTGTGGTAGACTTGGGTGGCCGCCCCGTTCTGGCTGACCACCAGGTCCGGCCGCCCGTCCCCGTCGTAGTCGCCCACCGCGCTGCCGCGTTGTTCGCCGTAGACGCGCACGCCGGATTCCTGCCCGGGCAGGGCCGTAAAACCACCCCGCCCATCGCCCCGCAGCACCAGGCCCCGGCCCGCGTCGCTCCGCGCGGTCGTCGCCGCCACCGCGAAGAAGTTCTGGCTCAGGAACAGGTCTTCGTGCCCGTCGCCGTCGAAGTCGGCCACGTTCACCCCGAAGGCTGGGCTGGCTTGGGCCGCCGCCGGCAGCCGCCCCGGTTCCAGGCGACCGCCCCGGTTCAGGAACACGGTGGTCGCCAGCCAGTTGGCTTCCAGGTAGTGGGCGCTCGCCTGCCGCTCGCCCAAGAGTTCCGCCACACTGGCCCGTGCGTAGTCCCGGTGCCGCGGGAACCGTTCCCGCACCCAGGGCAGTTCCCGCGCCACGGTGTCCCGGTCCCGTTCCGGCACCCACTGGCCGAGTTCGGGCGCAAAGTAGGCTTCGAGCAGTTCCACTTGGCCTTGGCCGGCGAGGTCCCCGTAGTAGAGCCGGCGGGGGTGTTCCCGGCTGGCCCGGTAGTGGGTGTTGTGGCCCCAGTTGGACGCCACGAGGTCGAGCCGCCCGTCCCCGTCGAAATCGCCGGCGCTCACGCCGTTCCACCAGCCCAGGTAGTCGGCCAGGCCCCAGGCCCGGGTGGTTTCGCGGAGTTGGCCGCGCTGGTTGCCATACACTTTCACCGGGCCCCATTCGCCCGCCAACACCAGTTCCGGCCACCCGTCGCTGTCTAGGTCCGCCCACACCGCACCGCTCACCAAGCCCGCGCTCGCCAGCACCGCCGTGTTGGTTTCGTCCCGTTCCCACCGCGCTCCCCGCCGCACGTAGAGTTCCGAGGGGGCCGCCTCGGGGTAGCGTCCGCCCACGGCTCGCCCGCCCACGAACAGGGCCAGTTCGCCGGGCCCCAGCGGGCCCAGCGCCAAGGGGCCGCTGCTCGCCCGGCTGCCGGGCAGGAGGTCTTCCACCCGTTTGGTCCCGGGGTCGTAGTGCCGCACGCGGCCGCCGGCCGCCACGCCGTCTTCGTAGTTGGCCAGGCCGACGAGGATCGTCCGCCCCGCCGTTCCGGCCCGCCACCCCACGAGCCCCGTCTGGTCCCGCGCGGTCACTTGGGCGTAGGGCAGCCCGGTCCACGGCTGGAACCCGCCCCGCCCGTCGTTCTGCCAGGCGCCCAGTTGGCCGCCCCGGCCGCTGCCGACCACGAGGTCGTCCCACCCGTCGCCGTCCAGGTCCAGCCACCCCACGCCGGGGCCAAGTTGGCTCAGCCGCCGGGGCAGCAGGGGCTGCCGTTCAAAATCGTCGAAGGGTTCTTCGGCGTGCGGTCGGTCGCCCGCCAGGGCCACCGCCGCAAACCACGGCGCCACCACCGCCGCCGGCCGGGCCGGCGCCGCGGTCGCCCCGCTTTCAAAGAGTTCATATTCCCGGTTGCCGACCACCTCACTCACCTCGCTCCGCTGGCCGCTCCGCCACACCACTTCCAACCGCATCCGGTTGGTCGCACTGCCCGCCGCAAACACCCGCACGGCTTCGTCGCCCGACAGGTAGCGGCCCCCGCTGAGCATTTCTTGGCTCTGCTCCGCCACCGCCCCACCCCACAACCGGATCTTCGCCCCAATCCCGCGCGTGTTCCCGCCCGCTCCCCGCAACCGCACCGCCACCCGCGAACCCACACCTTCGTTCCGGTAGACTCCCGCCACCCCATTCAAATTGTTCACCACCACGTCCAAGTCCCCGTCCCCGTCCAAATCCCCAACGCACATCCCGTGGCTCACCCCCTCATCCCCAAATCCCCACGCCTCCCCCATACTCTCAAACTTTACCACCCCAACTCCCCCCACTTCCACCCCCACCCCAACCCCCAGGTTCCGATACAACCCCTTCTTCTGCTCGTGCCGGGGATACATGAGCAGCTTTTGGGGAATGCGTTCTTTGCGGTAGGGGCCATTGGCCGCGATGCGCACGTTGGCGTCGAGGTCTTGGGTATCAAACAGGTGTCCAGTGGTGCACAGGAGGTCTTCGTAACCGTCCAGATCGACGTCGAGAAACATCGCGGCCCACGTCCAACCGGAGGCTTCTAGGCCAGCTTGGTAGGCGACCTCCGCGTAGGTCCCGTCGCCCCGCCCCAAGTGCAGGGTGTTCCGGTTCAACTGCGGCCGGTTTGTGAGGGTTTCAAAGTCGCCTGGGGCGGACATCAGCCCGGGACTCTGGGCCAGGCGGGTCGCATGGTCCGCCTCCAACATGTCGGCGACGAACAGGTCGTCGTGCCCGTCGCGGTTCACATCGGCGACATCCACCGACATGGAAAACGTCCCCGTGTTGCGGATGGCCGTCCAAGCGATCGCCCGAAACTGCCCTCGACCGTGGTTTAGCCAGAGGCGGTCCGGGCTGTGGAAATCATTGCAGACGTAGAGGTCGGGCAAGCCGTCGCCGTTCAGGTCGCGGAACTGCGCGGACAAAGCCCATTCGCGGGGCACGCGGGCCAACGGGTTTCCCGCCTCGTCCAAGAAGGCGCCGCCCGTCCACGAGACGGGCGTAAACACTCCCTGACCTTGGTTTAGGTAAAGCACATCTGGCTCGCCGTGCTCCAGCACCATGCCGTTGGGCGTGTATTCCAAAGCGTCCCGATCCTCGGGGCGGATCGAGCGTTTACCGTTGAGATTTAGGACCGTGAAACCGGTGCTGCGGATGGTCGTCGTGCGGTAGTTGGCGACGTAAAGATCCAGCGAGCCATCGCCGTTGATATCGGCCAAAGCGAGTGACGTGCTGCCGTGCTGGCGCAGCAGGCCAGCGGCGGTGTTTTCGGTGAAATTGCCTCGGCCACCGTTGAGGAAGAGTCGGGTGCCACTCCCGATGGCGTTTACGAGCAAATCCAAGTCTCCATCGCCATCCACATCCGCCAACACGGCCCCGGTGGAAAACTGGTTGGCACACGCCACGCCGGCCGCCTCGGTGACGTCAACAAAGCGCCAGCCGCCCAGGTTGCGGTAGAGCCGGTTATTCGATTCCAGACCGCAGAAATACAAGTCACACCAGCCGTCGCCATCAACGTCGCCAGCGGCTACGCCGGATCCGTTCAGGCGAATCTGATTCTGAGCGGCCCGTGCGTCGGTGAGCAGATTGGTAAAATTGAGGCCCGTGACGGCCGCCGGAAGTTTCGAAAAACCGACCGCCAGATTGGTCCCGGATTGAACCTTCAGGGCGCGAACCTTCACCCCGGCTTGCGGCGGGATGGACTCGGCGAAAAGCATGCCCGCCCACAGCAGCGAACTAACCCGCAGCAAGTGCTGCACACTCCCGCCACGACTCCAGACGGGGACTGAATGGGCCGGACACATAGCTAAAGTTCTACCATCGGCGGACACGTCCTGCATGGGTGCGACTGAAAAATACCGCGGGATTTTGCGCTGTAAAACCCACTCCCAACCTTTCCTCACCACGGGACACTCTGCCCAATAAAAAAGAGGCCGGGCTCAACGCCCGGCCTCTTGGAGGTGATTCGAGATCAGTTTCCGGCGCGGTAAAACTTCTGAGCCGCGTTGGCCGGGTTGATCGTGAACGGGCTCGTGGCACCGGACACTTCGGTATAGGTGCCATTCACCGAGTCCGACGACAGCAGTTTGCCGGTGAACGTGATTTGCAGCCCTTGGATCGAGATCGTCGGGGTGACCACAACGATGTCGAACAGACCGGACGGCGAGACGACCTGCACGGCGTTCAGCGGAGCCCGTTGGGTGCCGCCCACACCGAGGTCAACGCCGTTGGCGTCGGCGGCGGTGGTGCCTTCAACGATGATGTCGGGCGAGGACAGCCCCTTGAACACGATGTAGCTGCCGGTGCCGTAGGTCGCACCATCGCCAGGAGTAGCGTTGGCCGCGATCGGCACGGGCGACAATTCGGTCGGATTTTCAGGGGTCAAGGTCAGGACATAGCCTTTGAGCTCGGTCCCAGCGGCGTCCGTGACGCGGAACGCGCCGCCACGGCCGGAGGCAACCCCACCGAGGGTGTAGACCACGACGTCATACTTGCCAGTGGTGAACTTCGAACCCAGACCCTTGATGGTCACTTGGGTGGTCGAGTCATTGCTGGTGTCGAGGAAGCCGGTCATCAACAGGTGGTTGGGGCCAGTGAGCTTGTTGTTTTCTTCACCCCGACCGGTGGAGGTCCAAGTGTTGCCGGAACCGGACCATTCGACGGTCGCGGTGGTGGTCTTGGCGACGCCGCCTTCATCGGCGGTGAGAGCCACGGGACCGGTGTCGGTCGTGCTGAGGCCGATGGCGTTGTTCCAGTTCGGCTGAGCGGTCACCGCGGTGCCCGCGATGTCCTTCGGTCCGACCGAGCCGTCGCGGTTGTCATCGGTGAAGTTAATACCGATGGAATAGGTCTGGCTGCCCGCCACACCGGAGCTTTGGAAGTCACCGTAGTCGCGGAAGCGGGCGTTCCAAGCTTTACGATTCGGATCCCCGTCGGAACCGATGTTGCCGTTTTCAGCACCGAAGATGGGTCCGACAAACATCTTGGCGGGGAGCGGGGAACCCGAACCATCAGCCGGGTTGAAGTCGGTGCGACCCAACGCGAACCAGGTGATGCCATCGCTGCTGCGATACATGGAGATCACGTCGCCCGCACGGCGGAGCCGGAGCCAAGCGTTGGGATACTGCGGGCCATTGGCACCGGTGTCGCCGTTGCTGGAGGTGGTGCCGGCACCCGTGGTGAGGCGGCGGTTGGTTTCGTAACCTTGGTTCGAAGCCGTGCCGTCATACTTGACGGGGCTCGGGTTGGCGTGGACCTGCTGGTAACGGCTGGCCGCTGCATCTTGGGAGTCGAGCGATTCACGCGCCGTAATACCGGCCCGGGCCCATTGGCTGGAAGCATCTTGGCCTTCGAGGCGAGCAACCTTGTCAAAGTTACCGGTGATTTCTTCGTAAACGAAGGTCGCGTCGTCGTTGCTGTTCCAGAACGAAGATCCGCCGTTGACCACGTTGAAGCTGTTCGTGCCGGTGACGACGACATCTTGGCCGTAGGCATTGGGGCGGGCGAGGTCAGCCCAGGTCATCTTCGACACCGTGAACGGCGTCGCGATGGCGGCGGAGGTGTTACCCTTGATGTCTTTCAGACCGCTGACCGTGAGGGTGTAGGAGCTGCCGGCGGTGAGACCGGTCGTGCTCAGGATCACAGCCCGTTGCCGGGAGGTGACGCCGCTGCTGTTTTCCACATAGCGGGCAGCCGTGACGGTGCCGGAGCTGAGTTGGAAGTTGGCCAACGCCAGCGAAGCCGGGGTAGCGACCGGTTCGTTCAGCAAAACGCTGACTTCGAAGTCGCCGCCGCTCTTCTTGAGACCACCGACCGCCAACACAGAGGGTGCGGTGGTGTCGGGGTTGACGGTGAGGATCACTTCGCTGCTGGTCACGTCAGGGGCGCCCGGAGCTCCCATCACGACGGTGTATTTGGCGCCGTTGTCGGCCAAGGCGGGGGAGAGGACTTCCAACTTCGCGGAGGTCGCTCCGGCGATGTCGACGCCGTTCTTCTGCCACTGATAACGCACGGGCACGCCGCCCCGGGGAGTCGTAGCGGAAGCCGACACCGTGAAGGTGGCGGGGTTCAACTCTTCGACGGTCACGCTGGTGGGCTGGCTGGCAACCGTGATCACGGCGTCGGGCAGCACGAGCGTTCCGATTTGATCACCGGAGATGACGGTCAGCGCCGTTGCGGCGGTCGTGTCGTTCTCTTCCTTCATCGCCACTTGGAGATAATCGCCGCCGCCGCCTTCTTTGACGATGGCAACCACGTAGTAGCGCTTGTCCTTGATCAACGCGACGGGAGCGGCGCTGGTCTCATCACCTTCGCCCGGTTCCTTGAACGCATCGCAGCAACCGACTTCAAACGCGATCGGATCGGCACTGAGGTTGGCCGGCTTGTCGTCGGTGCTCAGGTAGAGGGCCGAGGCGTCATCGCTGCGGATGTAGAAGTAATAATTACCGGAGACTTTCGGGATGATGAAACCGGACACCTTGGCGCCGTAGTTGTCACCATAGCCGTTCGGGGTTTCAAAACCCACCACCAGCCGGGTTTCATCCGCGACTCCACCCGTATATTTGCCGTTGCCGGTCAGGTCGCCGACGGCCGTGCCACCGATGTCTCTATAGAATTCGGCCGTTAAGAAGCCCTTGGCCAACACCGGGGTCAACACGTTGAGCACAACTTCCTCGCTGGTCACTGAGTTGAGGTTGTTGCCGACCGTGACCTTGAATTTGGCGCCGTCGTCCGCAGCGGTCGTAACCGGCGTTGCGTAGGAGGCCGACGTCGCACCGGGGATCGCCGTTCCGTTGCGGAACCATTGGTAGTTCAGGTTGTCGGCGCTGGCCTTGACAAAGAAACCACCACGAGCACCCAGCGCCACCGTCGAATTGACCGGCTGATCGACGATGCTGGCCGCCAACGTGTTAACTGGGAACGAGGAACCGATGACCTGGATAGCGGCCATACCGGCACCGTTGGCGCCGGCGATGTATTTCATTCCGATACCGATAACGCCATTCGTCGGCGTGACGCCGTTGAAACGGACGTAGTTCCCTTCGCTGGCGGGAGTCGCCTCGATGAAGGTGCCGGTGAATTGGTGGGTCTGCAGCACTGGCTTGACCACGCCATTGACCGACATTTCGGCCGAAACACCGTCGCCATCCATCCCCATGTAAAGGATGACGTCATACGGGCCAGCGCCGAGGTTGTTGACGCTGTAATCGCCGGTCGTGCCGGCGCCCGCCTGCTTGATGATGCCGCGCATGAGGCGGTCATTCGGGGTTTCGCTGGGGCCGTTGCTCTCCCAGCTGTCGTTGCCTTTGAAGGAAACGGTCGCCGTGGTGAAGTTGCCGGCGTCGTCGCGCAGCGGGACGGTGGTGCCGGTAAACGCCGGCGTGGTCGCCGCGTCGTTGATGTTATACCAGAACCCCTGTTCGACCAAGCCCGCCCGTTCTTCAGGGAGCAAGGTTGCAGGTGCGTTTCGTCCAACGAAACTGGCACCAACGGATGCAGCATACGCGGAACTCGCGATGCCTACGGAGATGGCGCAGAATGCCTGCGCTAAACCGAGTTTATTCATAGTGTTAAGGTGGGAACCGGAGTTCTTTTCCGTAAAAGTTGCTTGTTTGTCAATGAATTGTCCGCGAAACCGCGGTTTTGTGGGGTGAGCCTCCCCTATTTGAGCAGCACCCCCCTGTTTTGGGGATATGTGAATTGGACCGGGAGGGGAATGGGGCGTTTCAAGGCAGCAGAACGCGGGGGAAACTGAGCGTGAGCCCCCGTGGTTTCATCGCCGGTGGATTCAGTTTTTGAGGGCTCGGGAGACCTTGAGCTCTCCGTGGGGGGAAACGCTGACTTCAGCCGCCGCCGGCGGCAGGGGATAAACCGTGGGGGCACCCCCACCGGGCCACCGCACTTCCAGCGCCAGCGGGGTCGTGGGCCGGGCCAAAATGGGGACGGCGCTATCTTGAGACCAATAGCCCGCACCGGCGTGTATTTCCCGCGCTGGACCGTAATCGTCGCTAAATTTCAGCCGGACGGTCGCGCCATAGCCGCTGGGGTTTCCCGGAGGGCCCGTCAACCGAACCCGCAACCCAGCTGGCGACCGGCCATTTTGCCACAGGGTCGTGGCGGCCCCGTTTTGCGCGACGACCAATTCGGGACGCCCGTCTTGGTCCGCGTCGCCCAAGGCGGCGCCACGTTGTTCGCCGTAAAGCCGGACGCCTGATTCCACCGCCGGGAGCGCGGTAAAGTGTCCGGTGCCCTCGCCCCGCAACCACAGGCCCCGGCCGGCGTCGGTGCGCGGCCATTCGAGACGCATGGCGAAGAAATTCTGCGCGACGAAAAGGTCATCCCGACCGTCCGCATCCGCATCGGCTATGACCAAGCCAAATGCCGGGGCATACTGCGCCTCCGCCGGCAGGGGAACCGCCACGAAATGGTCACCCCGATTGAGAAAAACACTGGAGGCCAAGGTCGTGGCGGCGACTACGCCCGGCGGGACCGGCAGGGCGGCCAACACTTCGGGCAGGGTGGCGACCGCAAACGCGGCGTGGGTGGGAAAAAGTTCAGCGAGTTTCGGCAGGGCTTGACCCAGCGCGTTCAGGCTGCGCCGGGGCACCTCCACCTGCAACTCCGCCGGATAATAGGCCTCGATCAGGTCGGTCGTTCCCGCGCCCCCAAATTCCCCGTAGTAGAGCCGCAGCGGGCGGGCGGGGGAGGCCTGGTAGCCGGTATTCAAACCCCAGTTTCCAGCCACCAAATCCAGCCGGCCATCGCCGTCAAAATCGCCCGTGGTCACGCTATTCCACCAACCGGTGAGCTGTGACAGGACGACGGAGGCAGGGGGCGAGGAAGCGGTCGGCGAACCCAGGACGGCAGGGTCCCAAGGCGCTAGGGTGCCGCGCTCATTTCGGAAGATCCGCAGCGGGCCCCATTCGCAGGCTAAAATCAGTTCGGCAAACCCGTCCCCGTTGAGGTCGCTCCAAACCGCGCTGCTGACGAGTCCGACTTCCTTGAGCAGAGCGTTGGCGGCCGAGTCGGGCACCAGTCGGGCACCCGTGCGGCGAAAGATTTGGGAGGCGGCCGCCTGCGGATACGCCCCCAGCCGCACCCGACCACCGAGGAAGAGGTCCAAATCACCATCGCCATCATAATCCGCGGCGGCCACCGGGCCGGGGCTGGCGGGGGCCGGCGGGATTTCATCGAAGGGCGTCACGGTGAGCGTGTCCACTTGGGGCGAAGCGGTGATCAGCACCAAGGCCGGCAGGTTGGTCGCGGTCGTTTCGTAGTGGGCAAGGGCCGCTAGGAGCGCGGGTTTGCCTTCGGCGGTGACCCACGCGGTAAAACCCGTCACATCTTCCGGGGCGGTCCAATCGGAGCGAAGCGCTACCGCTTCGCCGTCCGGCAGAAAACGGAAACCTTCGATCCGACCCCCGCGGCCGGTGCCGATGACGAGTTCATCCCGGCCATCGCCATCCAAATCGCACCAAGCAACCCCAGGCCCGAGGGTGCTGAGCTGTTTGGGCAGCAGGGGCTGCCGCGCAAAGTCATCGAACAACTCCTCGTGATGGGTGTGCTGAAGGCGGGCGGTTTGGTTGCTAACGAGGGGGCGGGCCCGGGGTTTGGCTTTGGCTGGCACCGGTGCGGAGTCGGGCTCAGCAATTTCATACCGGTGATTGGGGAGCGCATTGGTGAGCACCGTCTGCCGGCCTGACCGCCAATTGACCTCAATCGTCAAGTGCGCGGCGGGGCCGGCCGCGAACGTGCGGAGGGTATCGTCCCCGGAGAGATAGCGGCCACCAGCGACGATTTCTTGGCTTTGATTTACCGGGCCGCCCAGCACCCGGATGCGTCCGCCTAAGCCGCGGGTATTCGGTGCCCGACCTTTCAGCCGGACGGTGACGCGAGGGGCCACACTTTCATTTCGGTAAAGCAGGGCGCCGGAATTGAGGTTATTGAGGGCTAAATCGAGGTCGCCATCGCCGTCAAAATCAGCCAAGGCGATGCCTTGAGCGATGCTGCTCGCGTCCAGGCCCCAAGCGGCGGCGCGGTCCTCAAAGGTGAAATCGCCACGGTTACGAAAGGCGGATTTGGGCGAGGGAAAGGGCGGGTAAAAAAGGAGGTTGGTGCGGGCCGCTTCAGCCGACTGTTTCCCCAAGGCGCGAATCCGCGCCAGCGTGTCGCGATCCTGGGTGTCGAACAGCATGCCATTGACCACCAACAGGTCCTCGTAGCCGTCGAGGTCGACGTCCAAAAACACCGGCTGCCAGGACCAATCCGTGGCCGCCACGCCGGCCAATTCTGCGACTTCGCTCCACGTCCCGTCACTATGGCCCCGGTAGAGCGCGTTGCGGTTGACCTCGGGCCGAAATTCAAAGCGGCCCGGGAGGTTGGGCACGTAGTTCAAGCCCGATACTTGCCGCATTCGGCGGGCGTGATTGCTGCCCGCCATCTCGACGGCGATAAAATCGAGCTCTCCATCCCGGTCCAAATCGGCGAAATCAACGCCCATCGAGGCAAACGGAAACTTCCGCAGGGCCAAGCGGGACACGGCGCGGAAATTGCCGCGCCCATCGTTCAACCACAGCCGGTCCGGGGTTTGGAAATCATTGCACGCGTAGATATCGGGCGCGCCGTCGCCGTTCACATCGCGCATCTGGACGCTGAGGCCGTAATCCGGCGGGGGCGCTTTGGGCCGCCCCTCCTCGTCGAGGAACCGGGAAGAATTCCACGGTGCCGCCTGGAAGCGGCCAGCGCCATCGTTCAGGTAAAGGACCCCCACTTCCCCGACCTCTTCCATCCGGCCATCCACATACCGCAACCGGTGCGCGTGAGGGCCGGTGACCACCCATTCGCCGTTCACTTTTTTGATTTCGGCCCGGCCACCCATGCGCAGGACGGAAAAAGCGCCGTAATTCGCCACGTAAAGATCGAGGTCGCCATCCCCCTCCACGTCCGCCAAAGCCAGACTCATGCTACCAGTGGCAGACGTGAGCCCCGCCTCGGCGGTGAATTCGCTGAAGTGGCCCTGCCCCTCATTGCGGAAGGCATGCACGCCCGAACCCAGCGTGGAAACGAGCAGATCCAAATCTCCATCCCCCTCCAAATCTGCAAAGACAGCCCCGGTCGAAACCCACTGCGGGCACGCCACCCCCGCCTTCACGGCGACCTCTTCGAACCGCCAGTCGCCGAGATTCCGGAACAGGGCATTCGCGCCGTTAATCGCGCAGAAATACAGGTCACATCGGCCATCCCCGTCGAAATCACCCGCCGCCACGCCCGACCCATTCATCAAGTTCTGGTTCCGGGCGGCCGCCAAGGGCGAGAGGGCGTTGGTGAACTGGACTCCTGAAGCCGCGGCGGCAACGGCGGTGAAACCGGAGCGGCCGGAGGACGGAATCGCCAGCTTAAGAGCCGGCCCCACGGCTCCCAAAAGACTGGCAGTAGCCAGCGATAGCAGCAGGCTAAAACGCAGCACGGGCGGGGAACAACGGGGCATTGAGGAGATGCTGAGGCGATCAAAAGCGGAGAATCCAGCGCTAAAGCGGAGAATCCCATGACCGCGCGGAAAATTCCGGGCTGCCGCGAAGCACCCAAGCCACCGCGTGATCAGCACCCGGAGGCCCCATCTCAACGCAAAAACGCCGTCCGGGTAAGCCGGACGGCGTTTTGAACAGCAGGCGAAGCGATCGCTCAGAAGGTGTAGCCGATGCCGGCGAGAATCTTCAGGTCGTTCTTTTCGTGAAACAGCAGCGTGCCAGCGTAGGGCGCGGGCCGGCTGCGGAAGGTGTCCTGCAGCACGACCCGGACCTTCATCTTGGCCGTGAGATCCGCCTCCACGCCGATCTGCCCTTGGATGAGGTAGGAGCCGAAATCGTCGATGCGGGGCAGGTATTCCAAGTCTTGGAACAACCGGGCCGTGGGGCTGAATTTCCAACTGAACCGTTCGCCCAAGCGAATCGTGGCGTAATCATCCGCTAGGCCGCCCAGTTTTTCGAAGACGTAACCCGGACCCGCTTCCACCGCGAGTTCCATGTCCTTCTGCTTGACCAAGTAATAACCGAGGTTCGCGGTCAGCGCGAAGCGGTAGTCGATGTCGGCGATCTCATCGTGCCGGTAGTCGGCTTTCACGCCGACATAGAGGCGTTCGTTCAGCAGATAGTTATACTGCAGGCCGCCGCCGAAGTTGTTGACGTTGGTGGTGTCGGTTTCGACGAGCGCGGTGCCCGCGGCATTGACGCTGCGGGTCGTGGTTTCGCCATACGACGCATCCAGCCCGGCGTAGAGTTCGTTCTGCGCCCACTTCTTGGAGGACTTGAGGTCCCCTTGGACGATCAAGTTTTCCGAGTTACCAGAGGTGAGGCCGAAGTTCAGGCCGGCGGAAGTTTTCCAGCCGGTGGGATTGGGATCTTCCGCCGCGGTCAACGTGACGGCAGCGGCCGCAAACGCGGCGAGACGCAGGGTGCGAGAGCAAGCGTGATTCATAAGGGGCCGCGAGTGGTAGAGAGGCGGCCACGCGGCAGCAATCTCGAATTTCACCAACCTTAATTGCCGCTGCCGGCGCGGGGCCGACGCGAGCCCCACCATTCCTCTTCCGCGAGGAAGAAGTGGCCATTGCTCAGGAAGCCGCCGCCGAGAATGTATTTCAGGGGAAAGCCCGTGGGCACCCGTTCCCGCAACAGGACGTCGAGATAGTAACGGCCCCAAGCGAAATCCGGGTCGCCGAAGAAGCGGCTCTGCATGGGTTGGTTGGCCCAGAGCGGCGAGATGTAAACCGCCCGGACCCGCCGGCGCCCCTCGGTGAACATGAAGAAATCTTCGCGCCGGTTGGCGAGATTGGCGTCGGCCTCATCCATCACGCGCAGGGAGTTCCAGACGCAATCCCGCGGCCCATACCACGCCATCGCCCACGGCACATCACTCATCATCAGCGTGCCCGGCGGGCTGTAATCGGCGAGCGTGCGGATGATACCGGGCCGGTAATAGGGTTCTTGCGCGGTGAATTTACGGGGCGGCAGCAGGGACAGCAGCAGCGGGCCGGAGAAGAAGAGGATCAAGGCGCCCGTGACCAACCGCCGAAGCAGGGGCACCGGCCAATCCACCTGATCAAGCGCCAACTGCAACATGGCCGCAGCAAAGATGAAGAGGAGGGGCGCCATCAGCACGAGCAGGTTTTCGCCATTAACCACCGGGGAGAGCTCGGCCATGGACGAGCGGATGGAGGCTTGAACGACGAGCAGCGTCGCCACCATGCCAAAGAGCAGCCAGCGAAGCCGGCCAAGGTTGGCGGTCTTGAACGAAACGAACAGGCTGAAGAGGAAAAACGCGACCACCCAGTTGCCCCCGATGCGGGGCAGTTCTTCCTCCATCATTTGAACGCAATTCCCCAGCGTTTTCCGGATCGGCTCCATGCGGTCCATGGTGCGAAAAACGGGGTTTTGCGAGCGTTCGAGGCGATCCCGGGGAAAGGATTCGGTCGTGGTCAGCCAAGCATACGTCGCCGTCCCAAACGGCAGGCCGCTGACTTGGACATTGCGCGCCACCCACGGTCCCAAGACCAACGCGAACGCCGCCGCCACCGACAGCAGCACGGGCAACCGCGCCCGGGCGCCGGTCAACGCCAGCACCACCAACGTCGGCACCACGAGCCAAGCGGCCGAATAGCGGGTCAACCCGATCAAACCCAACAAGCCACCCACCAGCAGCGCCAGTCCTACCCGGCGCCGGCCGGAAGCCGTCGAATCGGCGGCACTGGTCTGGTCCAGCGCGATCCAAGCGCGGGCAAAAGCCAGCACCAAGACCATCAAAAGCAGGGTGGAAAGGCCGGAATTGGCGAATCGCCAGAGGAGTTCCGTGCCCAGAAAAAGGAGGGCCGACAGCCACCCGACGGCGGCGTCAAACAGGTTTTTCGCGAGCGAAAACACCAGCAGGGTGGCCAAAGCAAACAGGCCGAGGTTCAGGACACTGATCGCGACCTCGGCCGCGGGCCGGCGGGTAAATTCGTCCGCGGCCAAGGCAAACCGTTGCTCCGCGGGGAGCACCTTCATCAGGCCCGCGAGTAGCATCGGATAAAGCGGCGGATTTTCCAGGTCGGGGTGGGCAAATTCGAGGAGCGTGCGGGGATCACCGCCTGCGCCACGGATTTTATCCCGCAGCAGATGCAGGCTCAGGGGCCGGATGAACGAGGTCGTGTAACCCTTCCCTTCGGCGAGATTTCGCCCGAGTTGGGCGGAGTCCATGGCCTCAGGAGCCACGAAGTTCCGCGTCTCCGTCATCTGATAGATCACGGTCGCCAGCGCCAGCGAGAGCACGACGAGGAAGCCCCGGAGGAGCGCGGCCCCGCGGCCTTCCTCAATAAAGTGAATGACTTGCTGAATCCCTCTGGGCGGTTGCTTCATGCGATACGGTCTCCAAGCCTGTGCATGAACCGCGGCGAAAGAGAAGCCGCAGTTCAAGTGGGCTTAAAGCGGCGCCGGAATTACTTGGGCGGCGGTGGCCCCGCCCCAGAACTCTTCGAGTCCAAACTCATGCAACCGCCGATGCAGCGTGCGCCGGCTCACGCCCAGCTTGTCGGCCGCCACCGTGCGGTTGCCCTCGGCTTCCCGCAGGGCGTGGATGAGCAATTGGCGTTCCGCTTCTTTCATTGTGAGTTTGCCCGTCGCCAAGGCTTGGCGGGTGGCCATCTCGGTCGGGATCACGACCGGCGTATGCACTGCGGGGGGCAGGTCCCGGCTGGTCACTTGGTCGCCGCGACAGAGCACAAGGGCATGTTCTACCGCGGCCCGGAGTTCGCGGACATTGCCAGGCCACCGGTAATGCAGCATCAGTTCGAGGGCTTCGGTGGCGAATGATTTCACCGATTTGCCGTAATCTTTGGCCAATTCGCGGAGAAAAACATTGGCCAGCAGGGGAATGTCACCCACCCGGTCGCGCAGGGGCGGCAGGTGGATCGGCACCACGGATAGCCGGTAGTAAAGGTCGTCCCGAAACTTGCCTTCACGGGCGAGGCCGAGCAGGTCTTTGTTGGTCGCGGCGATCAAGCGCACGTCGGAGGTCAGGGTTTTGCTTGAACCCAACCGCTCAAATGTTCGCTCCCCGAGGAACCGCAGCAGCTTGATCTGGGTGGTGGCGTCGATCTCGCCGATCTCGTCCAGAAACAGAGTGCCGCCCTGAGCCTGCTCTACCCGGCCCAAACGCCGCTCGTGCGCGCCCGTAAACGCGCCGCGTTCGTGCCCAAACAGTTCCGCCTCCAACAACGTGGCGGGCAGGGCGGCGCAATGCACGGTGACCAGCGGGGCCTTGGCGCGCGGACTGAGTTGGTGAATGGCCTTGGCCACGAGCTCCTTGCCTGTGCCGCTTTCGCCGGTGATGAGCACCGTCGTCGGGAGCGGGGCCACCGCTTGGATCCGTTCAAAGACCTCGCGGATGATGCCCGATTCGCCGATGATGTTCGTGAGGCCAAACTTCTGCTCCAACCGCTGGTGCAACTGCTGATTCTCGACCTCGAGCGACTGCTTTTTGAGCGAGCGCTGGATGCGCAGTTCCAGTTCATCGATCTGGAGTTTGCCCTTGGAGATGTAGTCGTCGGCCCCTTCTTTGAGCGCCTGCACGGCCAGTTCCTCCGAGCCGTAGGCGGTCATGAGGATGCAGATCGGCGGTTTCGCGAGCGATTTGGCCCGCTTGATCAGGCGCAGTCCGTCTTCGCCGGCCATGCGCAGGTCGGTAAGCACGACGTCGAAGGATTCTTTTTCGAGCAATTGCCACGCGGTGGCGGCGTCTTCGGCGATGTAGACGTCGAACTTGTCCTCCAGCGCCGCCCGCAGCCCTTCGCGAGTGGACTTTTCGTCGTCAACAATGAGTAAAGTGGGCGTAATCATGAAATCCAGATCCCCGCAACGGATGTCGCGGTCGCAGGGGGAGTTGGCAAGCTGCGGACACGAGGGAAATCAGCCCTGTGGAGCGCGAATCCTCTCCAACAGTTGGCGGGTTTTTTCAATGCCAGCGCGTTCCCCCAAGGTTTCCCCCTCATATTCGATGCCGATCCAACCCCGGTAACCCGCCGCCTGCACCAGCCTGAGCATCCGGACGTAGTCGGTTTCGAGGCAGTTGCCCGCGGCATCGAAGTCATAACTTTTGGCGCTGACCGCCTTGGCAAAAGGCAGCATCTCGGCCACGCCTTGGTAGCGGTCGTAGGTCACCCCGGGTTGAATTAAGAAATTACCAAAGTCGGGCAACGTGCCGCAATTGGGCCGATTCACGCGGCGCATCACGCCCGCCAACCACTGGCCATGGGAACTGAGGTGGCCGTGGTTTTCCACGATACAGTTCAGGCCCAACCGACCGCAATAGTCCGAAAGTTGAGCTAGGCCATCGGCCGCCCGCTGCTGCTGTTCCTCGAAGGAACCCACGCCGTGGGTCTCGGCATTCACGCGGAGGCTGTGCGCCCCGAGGAATTTCGCAGCGTCGGCCCAAGGGTAATGGTTTTCCACGGCTTGACGCCGTTTGGTGGGCTCAGGATCGCCCAGCGCGCCTTCGCCATCACACATGATGAGCTTGATGGCGACGCCCTCACCGTCACACCGGCGTTGGTAGTCGGCGAGGTAAGCCCGATCGGTGGCCTTGTCCTTGAAGAACTGGTTTACCAACTCGATGGCCCCGAGACCATGGTCCCGCCGGGCGACGAGCGGGAAGTCGAGGTGAGTCATTTCCTGGGCGAAGATCGCCCGATGATACGACCACTCCGCGAGGCTGATCTCAAACCACCGACCTGAACGCGAACCGGCGCCCAGATGCGCCGGTCCGGGAGCGCACCCAGCGGCCCACAGGGCCCCCAACGCTGAGGTGCGGACGAGAAACTCACGACGCGAGTGGTTGGATTTCATCGGGGAGTCGTTGGGGACAGGATGCGATGCTTTCCGCGGGAGGCAAAAGCCGATTTCACCAAACTCCCCCAGCCGCGGCTTTCTAATGCCCATAATTTCCTCCAGATTGGGAGGCTGACCCAGAAAAAAGGCCGCGCAGCGAGACTGCGCGGCCTTGGCGATGTGTGCCGGGCCTCAGTGGGCGGGCGCAGAACCGGTGCCGGCGGTCACTTCCGGGTTCTTCGGCGGATGGAAGAACAAGGCCAAGGCCACCGCCGCGGCGGCGGACACGATCAGTGGGACGATGAACAGACCCTTGAAGTTGGTGACCTTGTCCACCGTGTAGACGGACTGCATGAGCCAAGGGCAAACCGAGTTTGCCACCAAGGCGCCGATTCCGAGGATTTGCAAATTGAACAAACCTTGGGCGCTCGTCCGGATATCCTTCGGAAAATAGGCATCCACAAAGATGTAAACCGTGGCGAAGAAGAAGGCGTAACAAATGCCGTGGAGCACTTGGATCAAGATGATTGCACCCGCGCTGTCCGGCACGAAGGAATACACCGCAAATCGCGCCGCGTGGCCCAAAATGCCGACGATCATAGTGATTCTCCAACCGAGCTTCTTCAGGGTCGCACCGAGCACAAACATGGTTAGAATCTCAGCAATCTGACCGATACTCATCACCGGCGTGATCCAGTTGGCGGCGATGCCGACACCGCCGGCTTCCTTGGGCGTGCCGAGAAAGACGCCGGTCCAGTTAAAATAGCAGTTGTGGACAAACGAATCGACAAAGGTGACCAACCACAACACGAGCACAAAGGGATGTTTGAGCAGTTTGAGCGCTTCCAACCACGCCAACTTCTCGCCGGCCCCGGCACTGGCCTTCTTGGGCGGCGTATGCGGCAAAGTGAAACTGAACGCGGCCAACACCAAGGAAGCGATTCCCGCCACGATGAACGTCCACTTGGTGGCGGCTTTGGCCGCATCACCCGTCAGCGGATGGGCAAAAACGGTGCCGATCCAATCCACAAACCCGGCCGTCTTCACGGCGTTCACCGCGTCCCAATTGACGAAAATAAAGGTGAATGGCCACGCCGCCAGAATCCAGCCGATGGTGCCGCCCATGCGCACGATGCCGAATTCCTTGGCCGGATCCTTCATGTTAGCGAACGCAATCGAGTTGGTGATTGAGATCGTCGGCACGTAGAGCAGGCAGTGCACCAGCATTAGCAGGAAGAAACTGGTGAAGTCCTTCGTGAAACCGCAGCCCAAAATCGCCACCCCGCCAATGAAGTGGGAGAAGGCCAGAAACTTCTCCGCGGCAAATTTGCGGTCCGCCCACTGGTTACTGAAAAACATGCCCACCACCGAAGCCACTGGGAACGCATTCAGAATCAGCGACTGCTGACCGGGGGAGAATCCCAGACTCGGCAGGTAGCCGAAAATCAGCGGTAGCCAGGCGCCCCAAATAAAAAATTCGAGCACCATCATTATGAACAATTTGAAACGGGGGGAGGAGTTCATGGTAGAGACAGCGGATTAACTTTCGGAACGCGACCCTAGGCGAGGCCTCGGTCGCCAAACAAGGTGAGATTACCCCTAAATCCGGGCACGCGGCGCGAAATTTGCCACCCTCCTGCGGCGGGAGACCCTTGACTGGACCCAGCACAAAAAAAACAAAAGATTGACGCTCAACCCGATTTTCGCGATACGACGCCAGCGCGATTAACCATTAGCCAAGCATTTTGAAAATGAAGTCCAACTCCTTGAAGTCCGTTGTGTTTGCTGTCGTCGCGGGCTCCGTGCTCGCCGTTGCCCCCGCGTTCGCCCTGTCTCAGGTCGAATCCGATTCCATCTCGAAGTCCATCCTGACCGCGAAGGTCGTTGATGTGTCGAGCAAGGCCGCGAAACTCGTTTCCGCCGCCGCCAAGGAATCCAAGTCCGAAGTCGCCGTGGCCGCGGTCACTGCCGCGATCAAGGCTCACCCTTCCACCGTTGGAACGGTGATCGTTTCGGTCCTGAAGGTTGCTCCTGAAACCACGGAAGCCGTTGTTACGGCTGCTCTCGAAGCCGCTCCCCAGAGCGCGCTCACGATCCTTGCTGCTGCTGCCGAAGGCGCTCCGGCCTACGCTGACAAAGCGGTTGCTTTGGCCAGCGCCAAGATGCCCACCCGTGCGGCGGCGTTCGAACGCGAAGTTGCTGTGATCAAGGGCCGTCGCACCGTTGCATCCGCTGCTGCTATCACCGGTGGCAATGTCACCCAAGAGCAGCGCCAGTTCCAAAACGTTATTCAAGTTTACAGCAAGGTCGGTCAGGGCGGCGATCGTCCCTAATTGGCTTTAGCCAGTTTCCCAAGCCTGCTTCTTCGGAAGCAGGCTTTTTTTGTGCCTCAAGCGAGTGCTCCTCTCGTTACTTCGCCATCTGGCAGCGTTGTTGACGTTGCCGTTTTGTGTCGGCTTCAGCACCGCCGTGCTCTGTTTCCTTCAAGGTTCAGCCGACCTCCTTGAATTCTGGGCTGCTTTTGGGGGAGGCGCCGCGCTGTGGCTCGTCACTTTTGCCTTATTGCCCAAGCCCCTGTGGATCTATGTGCTGGGTCACGAGGCGACCCACGCGCTTTGGACTTGGCTTTGCGGCGGCCGGGTCAAGTCATTCAAGGTCTCGGGCCGGGGCGGCCACGTTAACGTTAGCAAAACCAACGCCTTAATCACGTTGGCCCCGTATTTTTTCCCCCTTTATTCGCTGTTGTGGGAGCTTTTGTTTTGGCTTGGCCGGTGGCGCTGGCAGTGGGAGCCCAATTCACCGGTGCACCACTTGGGTTTGGGCCTGACCTATGCCTTTCATCTGACGCTGACAGCCTATGTGCTGCGGATTCGGCAGCCGGACATTGTGCAGGAAGGCGCTTGGTTCTCCGCCGTGTCCATCGGGTTGGGCAATGTCACCGTGTTACTCCTTGCGTTGCCCCCTTTGGTATCCGCCGGGACTCCGTTGACGGGCCTCAGCAGCGGCTGGGAAGAGACCGGTCGGTGGCTGGATCTGCTGGTGCGGCGGCTAGGCTGACGCTCTTGGCGCCTTGATCTTCTGGGAAGAAGTCGCCATCGGGTAAAGTCCGGGACAGCACCCAAAGAGTTGGTGAAACGCTTGGCTGAAATGGCTCAAACTGCTGTAGCCCACCTCCAAAGCGACCTCGGTCACATTATGCTCACCCAAGCGGAGTAACGCCGCCGCGCGCTCCAAGCGAATCTGCCGGATGAATTGCGGAATGGTCTGCCCTTTCTCCTTGGAGAAGGTCCGGCTGAGGTAGAACGGGCTGCAACCGACCTCCCGCCCGATGTCCTGCAAGGTAGGTGGATTGACCAAGTCGCGCTTCAAGATCGCCGTCACCTGCTCAATTCGGTCGCGCGCTACCCTTTGGTGACGATGGCAAAACAGTTCGTTTTGCGGGGGCGGCTGGAAGAAGAATTCCCCCATTAACTCGACCGCCTTCGCTTGAAACCACAGCGACTGGGCGCTCGCCAGCACCGGTGGTTGGCGCAATGAAACCACCAGTTCCCTCTGCCGGGCACTCAATGGCTCGACGGGGGCAGCCGACGACAACCCCATTTTTCCACCACTGCACGCACTTCGCACCAAGGGATGGACATCCTCCACTCCCGTCCCGAGGTGTTTTTCCAAAAAAGCGGGAGAATACTCGACGGTGATAAATTGGTGATCGGGGCCAGCCAAGCGGCGGGCGGACAACGGTGATCGCCCCCGGCGGTAAAATCCGGCCGTCCCGGCAGTAAAACTAGCGGCTGTATCGCCGGCCTGAACCTCGGCCAAGCCGGCGAGATTCAGGCACAATTCGACGCTATCTGGATGAAAACTCTGGGCCCAATCAACCTCCCGACCACCGGCCAACTCATGCCACTCGAAGCTGATTCCCAGCCGGTTGAAGTCGCCGAAGAGTTGTCGCCACCGAGCCCCCACGCCTCGCCACAAGGCCGCTTCGGTGCCGGCGGGAAACGAGGTTGGTCCAGATGCCTTAGCCACAGCCCGGGCAAGCTAGGGAGCGTTTCGCGGGTAGGCAACGCCGTGGCCTGTCGATCGGTTGCGGTCGTCGTCGGAGGCTTGTCTAACCCCACTCAATCCCCGAACAGCGACTTGAGCGTTGCGCGCGCGTCATCCTCCCGATGGTTGGTCGTTACGCCCCCCCAAGGGCGGCGAACGAAGTCGAAGTATTCGCAAAAGTTCGCGGCTTCCTTTTCGGCCACTGGCTCTGCCCGACCATCGCGGCACTGATTGGCAAAGTTGCGGGCGTAACTCTGGCAGTTGGCGCAAACCCGCAGATCCGCCCGGCATTGGGGGCAGGTTTCACTGCGGCCGGGCAATTCCCGGTATTTCCATTCCCAGCCGCACCGATGGCAATGACGCGTCATGCCGCGAGCCTACAAAAGCCGGCCGCTTACTTAAAGTCTCGGCCGGCCCCGAATTTGCCTTTAGTCCGGCCGCCGAGGAACCTGCCCGGGTGAACCGGACCATCTTTGTCACGGGCACCGATACCGGCGTCGGTAAAACGGTGCTCACGGCGCTACTGACCCGACGGCTGCGTGCCCACGGCCGCCCCACGCTCGCGGTAAAACCCTTCTGCTCCGGCGGCCGCGAAGATGCCGAAGCGCTCTCGGCCGCCCAAGACGGGGAAGTGCCACTGGCCGCGATCAACCCGTGGAGCTTCCGTGCGCCGCTGACACCGCTGCTCGCCGCCCGGCGTGCGGGCCAAAGCATCAGCCAAACCGAAGCCCTCGATTTTCTCCGCCAAGCCCGGCGGCAGTGCGAGGTGCTCTTGGTGGAAGGCGCCGGCGGCTTGTTAAGTCCGCTGGGGGAAGGGTATTCGCTCCGGGAGTTGATCCGCGGACTGCGCGGTGAAGCCATCGTCGTCTGTCCCAATCGGCTTGGCGCGATCAACCAAGTCCGGTTGGTGGTGGCGAGCCTGCCCCCTGGCGCGCAGAAAAATGCCCGCATCGCGCTCATGGCGACGGCTCAGCCCGACCATTCCGCCGCGTCCAACCTCCGCTTGCTCGCTGAGTTTTTCGGCCCGGAGCGGGTGCACTCGGTGCCGTGGCTGCGCGACGTGGCACCGCCCACGATCACCCCCCACTTGGGACACCGACTGGATTCGCTCCTGCGCCCACAGTAGCCCACCCGCCAATCCGCGCCGCGAGCGGTTTATTTCACCTGCAAGGCCAGCAGTTGCGTCATTGTGCCGACGTAGAGCACGCCATTGGCGGCCACCGGCGTGGCGCTGATGGGCGCCCCGAGTTCAATTCGATGGAGTAACTTCTTCTCGCGGCTCAGCGCAAAAACCCAGAAGTCACCGCGCCGCGTGCCGACATACACCTTGCCGTCAGCGACCAAGGCCGACCCCCACACTTCGCCGCCGAGCTCCTGCGTCCACAAGGCTTCACCGGTTCGGGCATCGACACAGTGAAATCCGCGCATCGAGTCCGCCACGAACACCATGCCCCCGGCCACTGCGGGGGTGGACATCGTGTGCCGGCCAAGTTTGTAGGACCACTTCCGGCGGGCCGCCGGGGTCGGGCCGCTGCCCTGCGGGTCCACACAATGCAGCCAAGCTTCATGCTTGCCCCAGAACCAGTCGCCGCCGCCGGCGAGGTAGAGGAGTCCGTCCTCTACCACGGGCATGCCGTAGATGTTGCTCGGACTGGTGGCGCGGTTGCCGTTGAAGCGATGGACTTCGTCCTTGGGCGCCTCCGGGTCGGGATCATAGCTCCACACCGACTTCAGCCGGCGGATCTGGCCCAAGGATTCTTCACGGGCCGCTGCTTCGTAGGCGAGCGGTTCGAAGCCGTAGAGAATCCCGTCGCCCCCGGCAAAGAACAGGCGTTCGCGGCCTTCAATGCGGGCGAGCGCGGGCGACGACCAAGTGCAGTGAAAAATGCGCGGAGCCAAACCGAGTCCATCCTGGGCGAGGTAGCGGCCGGTGCGTTTGTCGAGGACGACCAAGCTGGGCGCCGCGGGTGTGCGAATCTTTTTGTGCGTGTGGTCCACGCCGGTGCCGGTGTTGAGGTAAAGGTGGTCGCCGTGGATCAGAATCGAGCTGTGGGCGGCGTCGTGGGACCAGATGCCGGCCTGCGCCGTCAGGTCGAATTGCCACAGGATGTCGGCATCCAGCGGTCCGACCGACAGCGGTTGGGCGGGCGCATTGGTCCCGCGGGGGCTCATGTAGGCACCCTCGGCGCGAAACGGTCCGTCGTTGCCGTTGGCCAAAGCGTGGACGTCTAGGCAGAGCACCACCCCACGGTTATCCACGACATAAACCCGGTCGCCTTCGACGGTCGCCGGGGACGACAAGCCGCTCTTCGGCCAATCGTGGAAGATGTCCTCCTCGCGCTTGGGCACGACGAGCTGCCAGAGCAGGCGCCCATCCTGTTCGTCGAGACACAGCAGCACTCCGCGGTCGCCCTGATGTTTGGGGTCGCGCGGCTCTTCATTATTGGTGCCAAGGTAAACCCGGCCGCCCGCAATCACCGGCGTGGAGTGCGATTCGGAACCCAGCTTCGCAACCCACTTCACGTTCTCCCCCGATTTCGGATCAAACCGGTCCGGCAAACCGCGCTCCGTTGAAACCATATTCCGGCCCCACGCCTGACCATACTGGGGCTGGTCCGCCGCGCGGGCCGTCAACCCGCCGGCCAGCGGGCCGACAACAACCAGGCCGAAAATGCAAAACCAAGAGACTCTCATGTGCTTGTGCCCGCCAGCTTCAGCCAAGCCGACCAGCAATGGCACGGAGGAAAAATGGGGGCACCCTAAAACCCTCAGTCGGCGTTTCCCGGCAAGCCCCGGTTGCCTCGCGGCCGGCTTTGCTGTCACCGTCGCCAAGCAGCGATGGAATTCGCACAACAACTCCTCAACGGCATTTCGCTGGGTGCCATCTATGCCCTGATCGCGCTGGGCTACACGATGGTTTATGGAGTCCTGCGCTTCATCAACTTTGCCCACAGCGACGTCTTCATGCTCGGCGCTTATGCCGGCCTGACGCTCGCGCCACGGTTCGGCGGGGACACCTTTGCCGGTGGTCTGGCCGTGCTGGTCGGGGCCATGGCAGTGACCGCTACGCTCGGCGTCATCATCGAAAAAGTGGCCTACCGGCCGTTGCGGGGCCGCTCCACGCTCACAGTGCTCATCACCGCCATCGGCGTGTCGCTGCTGATCCAAAACGTCGCCCAAAATTCGAAACTCGGCTTCGGCCCCAATCCAAAGGCGTTTCCCGCCGTGTTCCCCCAGAAAACCTTCACGTGGGAGGTTGTTCCCGCCACGACCAACCTTGTGGCCAAAACGCCCGGCACCGAACCGACGGCCCAAATCACGCCCGCAAAAACCTTGAGCGTGAACACCAATCAGGTGGCCGTGCTGTTCGTCTCGCTAGCCCTGCTCGCCTCCCTGCACTGGATCGTCAACCACACCAAGATCGGCACGGCGATGCGCGCCGTTTCGTTCAACGCCACCGCGGCGGCGCTCGTCGGCATCAACAATGATCGAGTCATCTCGTTCACCTTCGCGCTCGGCTCCGCGCTGGCCGGCGCCGGCGGCATCCTCTACGCGATGAATTACCCAACCATCGACCCGCTCATGGGCACACTGCCGGGGCTCAAGGCGTTCGTCGCGGCCGTGCTCGGCGGCATCGGCAACCTGCCCGGCGCAGCCCTTGGCGGCCTGCTGATTGGCCTCATGGAGACCTTCGTGAAGGGTAGCCGCTGGTCCACCTACTCCGATGCCATCGCCTTCGCGATCTTGATCCTGATCCTGCTCTTCCGCCCGGCGGGGTTGCTGGGGAAACTGCGGGTGGAGAAGGTGTGATGAAAGATACTGGATGCTGGATGCCTGATGCTGGATGACGCGCCTGAAGTTGAACCCCATGCAAGACCACGACCATGAGCTATCGGAACCTGGAAGTGTGGAGGCTCGCCCGATCGTTGGCGGTCGACATTCACAAGCTGACGCTGACCAAGCTGCCGAAGTTCGAGATGTTCGAGACCGGCAGCCAGATCCGTCGCTCAGCGAAGTCGGTTCGCGCCAACATCGTCGAGGGCTATGGGCGCCGAATCTACAAGGCCGAGTTCGTGAAGCATCTGGTTTACGCTCTGGCCTCGTGCGACGAGACCATCGACCACTTGGAGGAGTTGTTCGATACCGGGTCGCTCACCGACGAGATTTTGTTCAAGGACCTCCAGGCACGGCTCAACATCTTGGGCAAGAAGCTGAACTTCTTCCTGCAAAGCGCGGATGCGAACCACCGCTCACCGAAATGACGGCTCCATCCAGCATCCAGCAACCGGCATCCAGCATCTGAGCCATGCCCCCAAAATCCCAGCTCTACCTCTTCGCCGCGCTGCTCGTCGCCGCCGTCGCGTCGGCGTTCTCGGGGCGCATGGACCCCTACTTCCTCGACGTCGCGTTGGGCGTCGGCATCAGCCTCGTGCTGGCGGCCAGCCTCAACCTGATCAATGGCTTCACCGGGCAGTTCTCGCTTGGGCACGCCGGGTTCATGGCCGTGGGCGCTTACACGTCCGCCATGGTGACGACCGTGCTCGGCCCCCAGCTCGGCGCCTCGGCGGCGGTGCTCCAATGGGCCGTGTTTCCCGCGAGCCTGATTCTCGGAGGGTTACTGGCGGCGCTGGCCGGACTCGCCGTGGGCGCACCATCGCTGCGCCTCAAGGGTGATTACCTCGCCATCGTCACGCTCGGCTTCGGCGAGATCATCCGCGTGATCCTGCAAAACGTGGAGGCCGTCGGCGGCGCCCGTGGGCTCGTGGGTGTGCCCAATTACACCAACCTGTTTTGGACCTTCGGCGGCGCGGCGGTGACAGTTTACGTCGTCTGGGGCCTGCTCAATTCAACTTACGGCCGCGGCTTCCTCGCAGTGGCCGACGACGAGGTGGCCGCCGAGGCCATGGGCCTAAACACCACGCGCTACAAAATCACCGCCTTCGCCGTCGGCTCTTTCTTCGCGGGCGTGGCCGGCGGACTTTACGCGCACCTGAAGGGTTACCTGAACCCGTCGGGCTTCGACTTCAACAAGAGCATCGAGATCGTCGTGATGGTGATCCTCGGCGGCATGGGCAAACACGTGGGCGTGCTCATCGCGGCCGTGTTGCTGACGGTCCTGACCGAAGTGCTGCGGAAGTTTGGTGACTACCGCATGATTCTTTATTCCGTGCTGCTCATCGTCCTGATGCTGACGCGGCCGCAGGGCCTGTTCACCTGGCCGCTGTGGAAAAGGAAGGCGGCCTAAGATGCCTCTGCCTCCGCTCCTCCAACTCGCCAACGTCACGATCCGTTTCGGCGGGCTCACGGCCGTTTCGGAAGTTTCCGCCACGGTAAACGAACGCGAACTGGTTGGGCTCATCGGACCGAATGGCGCGGGCAAGACGACGCTGTTTAACATGGTCACCGGCGTCTATCAGCCGACCGAGGGGGAAATCCGGTTCGCGGGCGAGCCGACCGCCGGGTTGAAACCGTTCGCGATCACCCAGCGCGGCATCGCCCGCACGTTCCAGAACATCCGCCTGTTCCCCAGCCTGACCGTCTTCGACAACGTCCGCGTGGCCTTCCACCTGCACCTCGCCCACGACGCGGTGCATTCGCTCACGCGCGGACCCAAGTTCCAGCGCGAGGAGGTGGAACTGCGCGAGCGCACCCGGGAATTGCTCAGCATCTTCAGCCTCGAACGCGTGCAGGACGAACCCGCCAAGAGCTTGCCCTACGGCGACCAACGCCGGCTGGAGATCATCCGCGCCCTCGCCACCCGACCCAAGCTGCTGCTGCTTGATGAACCCGCCGCCGGCATGAACCCCGCCGAGAAGGTCGAGCTGATGAAGCTGATCCAGTTCATCCAGGAGAAGTTCCAACTCGCCATCCTGCTGGTGGAACATGACATGAAAGTCGTCATGGGTATCTGCCAGCGCATCCACGTGCTCGAATACGGCCGCAAGATCGCCGAAGGCACGCCGGCCGAGATCCGGGCCAACCCGGCGGTGATCGCGGCCTACCTCGGAAAGGAACACGCGTGAAGATGAACAGCGAAGACGCGCCGGCGCGAAGACCGGAGGAAGGCAGCGGGCTAATCTGGAAAGCAGGAAAGCAGGAAAAGTCCTGTCTTCTTCCTGCCTTCCTGCTTTCCAAATTCAAAGTCAGCGCCGCCTTCGCGTCTTCGCGCCTTCGCTGTTAACCCATGCTCGAAGTCTCCCAACTCACGGTCAACTACGGCGCCATCACGGCGTTGCACGATGTTTCGCTGCGCGTGGACAAGGGCGAGATCGTCACGCTCATCGGGGGCAACGGCGCCGGCAAGACCACCACGCTCCGCGCCATCTCCGGCATGGTAAAGCCCAAGGCCGGCGAAATCCGCTACGAAGGCCGGGCCATCACCGGCCTGCCCGCGCACAAGCTGGTCGGGATGGGCCTCGCACATTCGCCGGAGGGCCGAATGGTCTTCGCCAACCTGACCGTGCGCGAGAATCTCCAGATGGGCGCCTACCTCCAGCGCGACCAGGCCGTGATTGCCCGCGAGGAGGAGTTCGTCTTCACCATGTTCCCGCGGCTCAAGGAACGGGAAGCCCAGCTGGCGGGCACGCTTTCCGGCGGCGAACAGCAGATGCTCGCCATCGGTCGCGCGCTGATGAGCCAGCCCCGCTGCCTGCTGCTGGACGAACCGTCGCTCGGCATCGCGCCGCTGTTGGTAAAGCTGATCTTCGAGAAGATCGTCGAGCTGAACCGCGTGCGCGGCCTGACGATCCTGCTGGTCGAGCAGAACGCGAACCTCGCGCTGGAGATTTCCCACCGCGGCTACGTGCTCGAAACCGGCCGTATCATCCTCGCCGACCAGGCCGCAACGCTGCGGGCCGATCCGAAGGTGCGCGAGGCGTATCTGGGCGGATGACGGAGCGCGGACGGTCACGTTTGCATTCACTCGTCGCTCACGCGGACGTGACCGTCCGCGCTCCGGTAACTCATTGGAAACTCCCCGCTGCCATCCCATCGCCGGTTCGGTTCACATTCCGCCATGCCCTACCTGCTGGTTCAACGCTCACTGACGCCACCGGAGATCGAGCCGGTGCAACGCGCCTTCCAAACCACGGGCATCTTCCACGCGCTGGATGCCGTCAGCTTCGTGAAGGACGCCTTCGGGGTGCTGGCCAAGGGGCTGAACGATTACCAAGCTCAACAACTCCAGAACGCGCTTGCCGTCCAGGGTGTCGAGGTGGAGGTGGTGGAGGAAACCGAGTGGCCCACGCTGCCGGCCGCCAAACGCATCGTCCGGGCCTCGTGCTGGGCGGAGGGGTTTGCGCCGTGGGACCCGCTCGGCCGCGAACTGCACGTCCCGTGGGACCAGGTGGTGGTGGTGAGCGCGGGTATGGTGCAGGAGGTCGAGTTCGGGAAACGGGTGACCGCTTCATTGACCACAGGAATGACCCGCTTCGACAATGGAGATGACGTGAAATTGACCAACGAGTTGACCTTCAAGGGCGAGGAGCGCAACTGGCGTTGGGCCGCCGAAGTCATCCTGGCCGGCGGACTTCGCTTCATCTGGCAGGCGCACGAGTTCAACTACACCCACCTTGGCGACCGCGTTTCGCGCGATCCGGCCGCCAACTTCGCCCTGTTCCTCCGCGACTTGCTGTCCGCCGTCCCGCACGCGGCCCTGAACCGCGGGGCCTTCGCCCTGCGAGAAAACCAGCCGGCAACCGCCCCCCGCTATCCGACCCGGAACGCCTTCGCCGAAGAAACCGCATGGCTGCTCTGGCGTCTGCGTCAGGTAGGCCGCTACGCTCCGCCCGCCATCGCATGAACTACGCTCTTGTGCAGACGACTCTGACCCGACCCACCGTCGAAGCCTTGGAGCGTGCCTTTGCCTGCGGGCGCGGACTCACCCCGGCGGATGCCCGGTTTGTCGCCGACGATGCCTACGGGTTTTTGGCGCGCGATCTTTCCCTCGAAGACGCCCTGTTCCTGCAAAACTCCCTCGCGACCGAAGCCGTCGAAGTGCGCGTCGTGCCGGAGTCCGATTTGCCGCGGGTTCCCGAACCCAAGCTCTTTTGTTTCGCTGAACTTGAGCCGGAAGCCTTGGTCATCTACGACCCGCTGGAACGGCCCACCCGGATTCCGTGGACCGACATCCGGGTGGTGGCCGCCGGCAATGACGGCCGGAGCTTTGGACTGGAGCTCATCGTGGGCGACGCCGAGTTGCGCTACAGCGCCACGGTGGACCGGATGCAATTCGACCGGATGCCGCATTTCTTCAGTCCGTCCGAGCCCGACAACGTGGGCGAAGCCTACCGCCAGCTCGTCGCCGAAATCGTCCATCGCTGCCAAGGCGGGGTCCCGAATCGCGCCGCCCACATCCTCGCCCAAGACAACCTGAGCGGCGACGTGACGGAAGCCATCAGCTACCCGCGTCATGGCGCCTACTTGGAAGAGCTGACTTGGCTCCTCTGGCACCAGCGACAGCCGGCGGCCTAACCGCTCCGGCGACCTCGCCCTTCGCCGCGTTACCGGCCGACCGGTTCCGCCATCGGGCTGTCTTTGTCCGAGGGCTTGCCGCAAGCTGCGGTCATGCTGCTGGTTGAACGCATCCTTACCCTTGGGCTCGGGCTCGTCATTGGCGTGGCCCTTGGCTGGTTATTCCGAGCGCTCAAGCAGACGGCCCCCGACTCCCGGATCGAAGCCGAGTTGCGGGCGCAAGTCGCGAGCCGCGAAGCGGAGTTGAGCCAACTGCGCGCCTCGACCGGTGAAGCCGGTTCAGCCCGGGCGGCCGCCGAGGCCAGCCGGGCCGCCGCCGAACAACTCGGCTTGGAACGGGGCCGGGAAGCCCAAGAGGCCCACGAACGCGCCATTTTTCTCCGGGATCAACTCGCCACCCGGGAGACGGAACTGGCCACCGCCCGGGCGGAGATCGGCACCGGCACCACCCTGTTGGCGGAGCAACGCCGCGTTCACGCCGAGCAAACGCGCAGCTTGCGGGAGACCCACGACACGGCTCTCGCCGAAGCGCGCGCCGCCCAAGAGCGGGCGCTGGCCGCTTTGCGCGACCAATTCAAGGCTACGGCCGCCGAGGCGCTCGCCGCGAACAACCCCAAGTTTCTCGAACTCGCCAACGAGTTGTTCGCCCGTTTCCAAGTGACTTCCGAAGGGGACCTTACCCAGCGGCAGGAAAAGATCGCCGCGCTGGTGCGCCCGTTGGAAGCGCAGTTGCGCGATTACCAAGAGCGGCTCCAGCAATCCGATTCCCAGCAACAATCGGCCCTCGGCCAAGTGAAACAGCAGCTCGAGGGGCTCGCCACCCAGAGTCAGACCTTGGCCAACGAGACCCAGCGGCTGCGCGTGGTGCTCAGCTCAAACCAGGCCCGCGGGCGTTGGGGTGAGGAAACTCTGCGGCGTGTGGTCGAGGCCGCTGGTCTGAGCACGCATTGCGACTTCACGGAGCAGCTCAAGGAAGGGGACAGTAAACCGGACCTCGTCGTGCGCCTCCCGGGTAACCGCGTGATCATCGTGGATTCCAAGGTGCCGGACCTCGAATTTCTCAACGCGCTCAACCTCGCGGACGAAACGAAACGTGCCGACGCCCTGCACGAACACGCCGCCAAACTCAAAACCACGATCAAGTCGCTCGCCGATCGCGATTACCCGGCCCAGTTTGCCAACGCGCTGGACTACGTCGTCCTGTTCCTACCGGCCGAATCCCTGTTCAGCGCCGCCCTTGAGGGTGATCGCGACCTGATTGTGTGGGCCGCTGAGCGCCGCATTTTGCTGGCGACGCCGGCCTCGCTCATTGCGCTCCTGCGCAGCGTCGCCGTCAGTTGGCAGCAACACGACCAGTCGATGAACGCGCGGGCCATCGCCGAGGCCGCCCGGGAATTGTTCGAACGCGTGCTGAAGTTCATCGACCACTTCGAATCCATCCGCGACGGCCTGCAAAAGACCAACGAGGCCTACAATCGCGCGCTCGCCAGTTACGAAACCCGGGTGCGGCCGCAGGGCGAGAAGTTGGCCAAACTGGGCGCCGCGTTGGAGCATCGGCAAATGGCGGACGTGGAACCCGTGGACGCGGTGCTGCGGTTGCCGCCCACCGCCGCTCCGGCCAACCCTTCGGAGCGGCCCTGAGCTTGCCCGGCGCGGCCCGCCGCCACGGTCACAACCCGTTCAGCACATCGATCAGTTGGCGCAAGCGACCGTAGGCGCGGCGGTTGAATCCGAACGCGATGCGCGCCAATTCCACTTGTTCGTCCGCCTCGATTTCCTCGGGGGTCGCCGTGATGGAGCGGAAGGGCGAGCCTTCGATGATGTCGCTGAAATCTTCGTTCAACGCTTCGAGCGCCGACGGGCTGGGGGAATGTTGCAGCCGGATCACCATCTGGTCCTTCACAAACCGGGTGGAATGGAAGTTCCGGTAGAAGCGCCGGATTGTCTTCACCGCTTCCGCCGGGCTGTCGGTGATCTGGTAGAGATTGAGATCCTCGTCTGAGATCAGGTGGTTGCGGAGCAGGTGTTCACGCACGTGTTTGTCCCACGTTTTCCAAAACGTGCCGCCCGGCCGATCCACCAAGACGAGCGGCATGAGCTTGCTCTTGCCGGTCTGCATGAGGGTCAGGGATTCGTAGCCTTCATCCATGGTGCCGAAGCCGCCGGGGAACAACACGATGGCATCGGAGTGCCGGATAAAGGTGAGCTTGCGGGTGAAGAAGTATTTGAAGGTCACCAACTTCTTGTCCTCGGCGATGACCGGGTTGGCCGATTGTTCCCACGGCAGGCGAATGTTTGCCCCGAAGCTGCGCTCCACGCCGGCGCCTTCGTGGCCGGCTTGCATGATGCCCGGGCCAGCACCGGTGATGACCATGTAACCCACTTCGGCCAAGCGCCGGCCTAGTTCGACCGCCAGTTGATATTCGAGGTCGTCGGGTTGGAGGCGGGCGGAACCGAAGATCGTCACCTTGCGGATGCCTTCGTAGGGCGCGAACAGCCGAAACGCATACCGCAGTTCGCGCAGGGCGGTCTGGATGACTTTCACGTCGCCGCGGTGCTCCACGTCCTTCAGCAGCTTAAGCCCGTTTTCAATGACGTCGGTGACGAGGTCCGGGTTGTGGCCGCCGCCCTTGTAGGCAATCAGTTCGGCAATGCGCCGCCGCAGTTCGGGATCTTGGGGGGGTCTCTCAGTGCGCTCCATCGCTCAGAACCTATCGCCGCGCGGCGGCGAGGCAACCCGGGTTTAGCCCCGGCTTACGGGATCCGAACGGACGTCAACGGTAACGCACCGGACTGACTCCGCTTCCCCGCACGATAGTCGCTGGCGGTCACACCGACTTGTCGTTTGAAGGCGACGCTCAGATATTCCACGTGCTTAAAGCCGGCCCGGTCGGCGATGAGCGCCAGGGAGAGGTCGGTCTCGGCCAGTAGGCGTTTCACCCGGTCCACCTTCACGGCCATGATCTGTTCGTGGGGCGAACGCCCGAGCAGTTTCTGAAATCGGGTTTCCAAAACGCGCCGGGAAAGCGGCACCTGCTTCACGATGTCGGCCACGGTGATGCCGTGGCAGGCGTGTTCCCGGATGAACCGCACCGCGGTGGAAATGTGGCGGTCGGCCACCGCCACCACATCCGTGCTTTGCCGCGTGGCGACGCCCAGCGGGACGAAGAGCCGGCCTTCACCCCGGAGCTTTTCCCCGCGCATCAGGCGATCAAGCAGCGAAGCCGCCTCGTAACCGGTCCGGCGCACGTCGGGAATGACACTGGAGAGCGGGGGATCCGCGAGGTCACAGAGCAGTTCGTCATTATCCACGCCCAAGACGGCGACTTGATCCGGCACCGCGAGGCCAAGGCGGCGGCAGGCTTCCAATACCTGCACGCCGCGAATGTCGTAGCCGGCAAAGACGCCGATGGGCTTCGGCAACGCCTTGAGCCAGCGCATGAGGCTAGGTAATTCGGATTCCCAATCCGGCGCCCCGTCCGCCCGCCCCGCCTTGACGGGGGCCGCAAAATCCCAGCAGCGCAGGCCGTGCCCGGTCACGTGGGCGGTAAAAGCGTCATGCCGCCAGCGGGACCAGTTGAAGCGGGCATCACCCACGTAGGCAAACTGGCTGAAACCGCGTTCGCGCAGATGCTCCGCCGCCGCGTGCGCGATGGCCCGGTCATCGGTTTCCAGCCAGGGCAAGTCCGGCAAGAGCCGCGCCGCGCTGACATCCACCGCCGGCAACCGGGCGGACGCCACCGCCTTGGCAATGGCCGGAGTTTCAATGCGCGCGATGATCCCGTCACCTTTCCACCCCTTGAGCCACGGCGGCGGCGCCGCGCCGCGGCCCGCTTCAGCGAGCGCAAGGGTCCACGGACCGTGGTGCCGCAACCATTCGCGGACGCCGTGTAAAAGTTCCCGGGCGTAGGCGTTCGAGGTCTCGATGACCAGGGCAACTTTCGGCGGACGATTCATGCGGTGGTGGTGAAGTTCTGACGCCCCCGCCGCCTTCCTCAACGTCTAAAGCCACAACTGGCCGCCGCGGGCCTTACGGAAACCCGTAGCTCGCCTGAACCCCGAGGGGCAGTTCGAGCCCCCACCACGCGAGGAGCAACCCGGTCCAAAGCAGGAAAAAGCCCACTGAATAAGACCCCTTGGTGGCGCTGAGCCGCCGCCGCCGTATGCCGGCTGATCGCCCACCCACAGCCGCTTGGGCGGGAGCCCACACCGCAGGCCTAGCGCCGCCGCAGCAACTTCAACCCCGCCAGAATTTCTCCACCCCGAAGACTTGTCATGAATGCCCAGCGGGGTAATTTCATCGGAAATCTCCACACTGGTTATGGCTCAACACCTGCAAATTCGCCGCCGGACCTTCCTCCGGGGACTGGGCACCACGATGGCGCTGCCCCTGCTCGAATCGCTGGTGCCGACCACGGCCCAAGCCAACCCGGGCACACCCTCCACCCCACCGCGCCGCATGGCGTTCGTTTACGTCCCCAACGGCGCCGACATGGCCAATTGGACCCCCCAAGACGTCGGTTCGAAATTTGCCCTGCCCCCCACCCTGGAACCCCTCTCCGACCTCCGCCGCGAATTGCTCGTGCTCAGCGGCCTCGCCCTCGACAAAGGCCGCGCCAACGGTGACGGCGCCGGCGACCATGCCCGCGCCTCTTCCTCCTTCCTCACCGCGGCCCAACCCCGGAAAACCGCCGGGGCCGACCTCCGCGTAGGGGTCTCCGTCGATCAACTCACGGCCCAAAAAATCGGTGACCTGACCTCCCTCCGCTCCCTCGAGCTCGGTTGCGATCGCAGTCAGATCTCCGGCAACTGCGATTCCGGCTACGCCTGCGCTTACTCCTTCAACGTCTCCTGGCGCACCCCCACCGCGCCGATGCCCCCCGAGACCAATCCCCGGCTCGCCTTCGAACGCGTGTTCGCCTCCGACGACGCCAAACTCACCGCCGAAGCCCGCGCCCGCCGCCTCACCCAACGCAAGAGCGTGCTCGATTTCGTGCTGGAAGACGCCCGCCGCCTCGCGCCCAAACTCGGCACCTCAGACCAACGCAAGCTGGACGAATACCTCGCCTCCGTCCGAGACCTCGAACGCCGCATCGAACACGCCGAAAAAGCGTCCGCCGAACTGCCCCGCGGCCAATTCCTCGAAGACGTGACCGGCGATCGCAAGGCCCACATTCGGTTGATGTATGACCTGCTGACCCTCGCCTTTCAGACCGACAGCACCCGCATCTCGACCTTTGTCGTCGCCCACGACGGCAGCAACAGCCCCTACCCCTTCATCGACGTGCGAGAAGGGCACCACGATCTCTCGCACCACCAAAACGATCCCGAAAAAAAAGCCAAAATCGCCCGCATCAACAAGTTCCACATCGAGCAATTCGCCTACTTCCTCCAGCGCCTCAAAGCCACCCCGGAAGGCGAAGGCACGCTGCTCGACAACTGCATGATCATGTATGGCTCGGGCTTGGCCGACGGCAACCAGCACGCCCACCACGACCTGCCCATCCTCCTGGCCGGCCGCGGTGGCGGCACCCTCTCACCCGGCCGCCATGTGCGCTACGCCAAGGACACCCCGCTGGCCAACCTCTATGTGGACCTGATGGACCGCATGGGCGTGCACCAAGACCGCTTCGGCGACAGCACCGGCCGGTTGGCGCAACTGACGACCTGAACCACGGGCCACTCCGGTTGCCCACAAGAACCCTCCCCGCGCCCCATCCTCGGCTCAGATTCCGCAGTCGGTTTGCGCGGCGTTCCGGCGACCAACTTACGGACTCGGTTTTGGAGATCACTGCGGGACAACGGGTTACAAAACACACGTTTCCTAAACCCAACACTATGGCGACAAACAGGGCTGAAAATTGTCGCTTAATACTCTGTTAGGCTTACTTCCGCCCCCTTTACCACTATCGTTCCCACTCCATGATAAAATACGCA
>CAIJLV010000111.1 GCA_903821635.1 uncultured Verrucomicrobiota bacterium
AAAATCGATGTGCGCAAGGGCATGAATTGGGGCGCCGATGATTACCTCACCAAGCCCGTCCATCTTGCTGAGCTGGCCAGGACCATAGCCAGCCGGCTGCGGCGGGCGGCGGTCAGCCGCCGATCGGATTTGGCCCAAGCTAGCCTCATGATGGAGTCCATGGCCGTGGCTGGCGTGACGCCGGAGGAGCGGGCTCGACAGCGCGAGATTCTACAACGGCTCCACGCCGAATGGGACCAGCAGCTTCAGCAACCCGATCAGGCTCGGGCTTTATCGGCTGAAATGTCGCTCGTGCCGGGCCGGGTGCTGGCCCTGAGCCAGACTGAGGATCGCGCTTCGGACCTGATGCTATCAGTCGAGCCGGGAAAAGTCCGTTGTCGGACTTCCGATTGGGACCTATTGCTGGAGCGCCTGCTGGCTTTCGCCTTTCGAAACTCCCCAAAGGGCGATCCCTTGTGGATTGTGGGCACTTGGGAGCAGTGCACTTATCAACTGAGCTTGTGGAATCGGGAGTGTGAACTGCGGGAAATTGAGGAGCGGCGACTTGCCGAACTTTGTGCCAACCCCATGGCCGAATCAGCCCAGATCGTGGGCTTGACCGATCTCCAAATCGTGGCGGCGATCATGAAGTTAAATGGCGGCCTGTTCCGCTTTCAAAACTCTAATTCCGCCGGCGGGCTGCGACTCCACTTGCATTTCCAGCGGGCCGCCGCCAGCGCATAAATATAGCCACTGAGGCTTCACCTACCCGCACTTCGGCGACGTTGCAGACCCCGCCTTCAGAGGAGGTTTCGGGCCATTCCGCAGTTCTTGGGATCGGGGCCTGCGGGACGGTAACTTGGGTGGAGGCGAACTGGAGCCGGCTCTTTTCAAATTCGGTTCCTCCTCAAGTCGGACAACCGATCAACGATGTGCTCGCCCAGTTGTCCCTTGGGCCGACCACCGTTGACTGGTTCCGAAACTGGCGAGCCGGGTTAGCGCCCACCGTGGCGGTGCTGTGCTTTATGGCGGGTGATCCCGTCGGCGGCAGTCTGTCAATCGTCCAGCCTTGCGAAGCCAGTCTGCCGCCAGACTCCCAGTTGACCCTGAAAGTTCTCAGTAAATTACTAACCCAGTTCACAAAACGGTATCACGCCGAGTAGGGCTGGAAGAATCATCAAACACTCACCTCCAACGTGCTCGAACTGATGAGGCAAGGCCTGACGGTGAGTGATGAGTTTGGGCAGTGGATCTACGTCAACCCAGCGTATGCAAAGTTGGCTCAACGGTCGGTGGAAACCCTGGTCGGCACCCGCCCCGACAGCCTCGCCGCCCCGGAGGATGCCGAAGTGCTCGAGGAAGCGAGAAGGTTGCGACGTTTGGGACAGTCCAACACTTACGAGATGCACATCGTCCGGCCTGACGGCAGCCAGATTCCGGTGCTGGTTTCCGGAGTGCCCCGTTGGGTAGATGGATCGCCCGCAGGGTCCATCGCCGTGACCACCGATTTGACGGCCATCAAACAGGCGGAAAAACAAATGCAGTCGGCCATCAAGCGCGAGCAAGAACTCAACCAGCTCAAGAGCGCGTTCGTGCAGACGGCTTCCCATGAATTTCGCACGCCCATCGCCTCCATTATACTTATGCGGCGGAACTGATGGCCCATCGCGTGTCGGAATTGACCGCCGAGGTCGGGCCGAAACTGACCAGCCGAATCTTGCGCCATTCGCAAATCATCCTCGAAAGCGCGGAGCGGCTCAACCGGCTCATGGATGAGCTCTTGCTGCTGGGGCGGGTCGAATCAGGCCAAATGCAACTGAAGGTCGGCCTTACGTTTCTGAGCGCATTCGCCCAAGAAGTCGTCCGTGAAGCCAGCTTGGCAGGGCACGAAGAGCGGTTGCATCTGACCGTGGATCCGGCGACGTGGAAAGAGTTTCCGCTCGATGGCCGGATGATTCGCCATGTGCTCCTCAACTTGATCAGCAACGCGCTGAAGTATTCCCCGCCCGATAAGCCCGTCACCCTGCACCTCCACCCCACGGAAGACCGTCGCTTGGAGTTTGCGGTCCAAGACCATGGAGTAGGAATTCCCGAGGCGGATCAGGCGAAGCTGTTCCGACCCTTCTTCCGGGCAGGGAATGTCGAACGTCGCCCGGGAACCGGCATTGGGCTTAAAATTGCCCGAGAATGCGCTCGCCTACACGGTGGCGACCTGACCTGCGAATCGCTGGTGGGAGTCGGGAGCACCTTTTTCTTGCGGTTGCCGGCCCTTTCGACCGCCGTCGAAGCGAAACCCAGTCTAACGGCGGGATGATTAAGGTGCCCCACTGTCAGACACCACTTGGCTCCGGGGAAAGCTAATCCCGGCTGAGCAGTGTGCGCACCGTCTCGCGCAACGTTTCGAGCCCACAATTTTGGGGCAAGCGCACGTCGTCCCCGGGCAATTCGCGCCGCGGATTATCAGTGATGGTCACCAAGCCCAAGGCGGGCCATTTGTGGCGTAACCAGCGGTCAATCGCGACGTCCATCAGTTGCAGTTGGGCTTCGTCCCCGCAGTGGTGGACCGCTAAAGCAGGCGCCTCGCCTTCCCAGCGACTCGGCTCGCTCGCCACCAATTCCCGCGCCGTTACGCCCGCCACCGGAGCGACTTGCCGGCAGACGGATGCCAGTCCGTTGAGCCAGATGGGGTTTTGGGCAATGACCAAAATCATGGGCTTAAACCTTTCAGAGGAGCGAGGCCCGTGATCCCGATTGGCTTCCGCCGGGGGAACGGCCCAAGCCAGTTCCGCCCCGCCGACCATTCGGGCAGGGGTGGGAACCATTCTGGGGTTGGGGTTGGGGAGTTGGACTTGCGGGTAGGCGATAGAGCTGCGGGCCGTAATTTTCGAACCCAGTCGCACAGTAAAACTCTTGGGGGCCCTGAGCGCCGAACGCCGTGAAACGGTAGCCGGTGGTGTCGGGCGCGAACCGGCAAGGATGAGCGTCCTCCAAAGCCACAAAAGTGTCCGTATTGCCCGCGAACACTTCCAAGAAACGATCACCCTGACGAATCTCACTAACCCGCACCAAACATGGATCCTGACTCGGAGCGGAAACCTCGCGGGGAGCCGCGTCACGCTTTCGAGCCTGCCCTAACAACCAAGTCATGAGCCGTTTCAACCCCAAGAGACTGACTCAACACTAGCCGATAAACCCACTACCAACGTTGGGTAACCTCCCCCCTTGGCATCCCCAAAGACAGCAGTATTGCCTAGGATTAGTAGACTTCGGTGGTGGGCCGTCTGGCAAAGCGAGGGTCGCGCTCGTCGCACGGCCACGTTTGATCCCAAACCGGAGTCGCAGCTGGACTCATCGGTGGAATGATCCACGCCCAGTCCGCCACCACCGATCGCCCGGCTGCCTCCTCCCGTTGGCAAAACTGCATGAATTCAGCGGTGGCGATATGATGATCCACGAGCGTGACCCCGGCGGCTTGGAAACTTCGGATCACTGCTTGATTGAGGACCAGCAGAGCCTCGTCCTGCCACAGCGAAGCGGCCTCGCAAAGGTTCAAACCCAACCCCCGACCCAACTCTGGCAACCCCGCATAGCGATCCCCATCCACCAGATTGCGGGAAGCAATTTCAGTCCCCATATACCAACCATTAAGTAGTGCCGTGGGATAGCGGATCCCCCCGGCCTCCAGGGCAAAATCGCACAGCGCCGGAACGGCATGCCATTTCCAACCCAACGTCGCCACCACGGGATAACGTTCGTGGCTGATCGGTATCTGGAGCACGTCGTCCGGTTCCCATTCAAACCAGTGCGGAGTCTGACCGGGGCGGTCGAGGAGGATGGGCAAAACATCGAATTGCCCCCGTGATTGAGGGGGCCGCCAGCCGTGGGCCAAAGCGACCTCAGTCAAGGCAGCGTTGGCGCGATCCCCCTTCCCCAGATCAGACCACCACGCGTAGGCAATGAGTTGGCGATTGAAGATTCGCGTTTCCGCTACGCCAGGCCGGGCGGGTGGAAAAATGGTCACCCTTGGCCGAATCTTGCCGGCATTGGTGGCCAACTTCAGATGGCGCCGAATCGCAGTCTCCTGCGCCTCCGGGGTGGCGATCAGCCGCGCATCGAGCACTCGCAGTGAGCGCCAATGAAGCCGACCGACGCAACGAACACTGTTGCGCCAGGCAACTTTTCCCGCCCAGTCGAGTTCCGCCACCGTGTGGGTATAGGTCCCGGTGGTTTCGAGTTCAGCCAAGATTTTCTGCCAGCGGGCCCGAAGCACCCCCTCAGGGCGCTGGTGCTCTTCCGCCCACTGATGAAGGAACGCCGCGGCGGCGGAGCGAATCGGGGTCCCGCTGGAGCCGGCGGCGGCCGAAACCGCAGGCCCAGAGTAGGGGGGATGAGAAGCGGACCAAGGGCAAGACATGGCAGAATTAACCGTCGCAGTGGATGAATGGAAGGAGACTCCCTTCTTTGGGGAAAGGATGCGGATCGTTCAAAAAAAAGACTGTCCCAAGTTTGGGTAGCAGCCCTGCAAGCCGGCCATCCGCGACTGCTGCGCCGCTTACTGAGGGGCAGAGGGTGCGGAAATTACCCCAAATCCAAGTTGCCCGAGCGGGGCGAACTTCGTTGGGGCCATGCGCGAGCCCTTGGCCGGCCGGAATATCGCGCGGTCGCCAGGCTTCGCGTTGCTCCCTGCCCCGGGCTCCCTAGGCTTAAACCCATGAAGCATTGGCGATGTTTAATCCTCGGCGGGGCGGCGTTCTCGCTGGCGGCCCACGACTGGCCCGAGTTTCGTGGTCCGACGGCCCAAGGGCATTCGCCAGCCACCAATGTGCCAACTCACTGGAGTGCCACGAACCAAGTCGCCTGGCGGGTCGCAGTTCCCGGCACCGGCTGGTCTTCACCCGTCCTCGCTGGCGGCCGGATCTATCTCACCACCGCCGTTTCCCAATCCGCCGGGGCCGCCCTCTCCCTCCAGGTAATTTGCTTGGAAGCGACGTCCGGCCAAACCGTCTGGACCTCGGAGCTCTTGGCGCCGGAAGGCGGCGGCGCAGCCCACGGCAAAAACGGTCATGCCAGTCCCACGCCGATCGTGCGGGATGGCCGGATTTACGCTCATTTCGGGCACCTCGGCACCGTGTGCCTCGACCTCACCGGCAAGATTCGGTGGCGCCAAACCGACTTGGGCTACTCGCCGGTGCATGGCAACGGGGGCTCACCGGTCTTGGTCGGTGACCGGTTGATCTTCAACGGCGACGGCGCGGAAAATCCCTTCGTTGTCGCGCTGGATGCGAAGTCCGGAGAAGTCGTCTGGAAAACGCCCCGGAGCACGCCGGCAAAGCGGAAATTTTCCTTCTGCACGCCCTTGGCGCTCGAACTCAACGGGGTCACCCAAATCATCAGTCCGGGCAGCGGCGCGGTGAGTGCCTACGAGCCGGCGGAGGGCCGGGAACTTTGGCGAGTGCTTTACGGCGAAGGCTATTCCGTGGTGCCGCGGCCCGTGTTTGGAGGCGGCCTGTTGTTTCTCGCCAGCGGCTACGATCGGGCGGTGGTGCACGCGATTCGTCCCACCGGAGCCCAGGGCGACGTCACGGCCTCAAACGTGGTCTGGACCCTGGCCAAAGGCGCCCCGAACACCCCTTCGATGCTGCTGCTCAACGAGGAACTCTACTTCGTCTCGGATGCCGGCATCGCGTCGGCCGTGGAGGCCCGCACCGGCCGGGTGCATTGGACGGAACGGTTGGGCGGCGACTTTTCCGCTTCCCCCATTTTTGCCGACGGCCGCCTCTACTTTCAGAACGAGACCGGCACGGGTTTCGTAGTGAAACCCGGCCCGACCTTCGAACTGCTGGCGAAGAACGAACTCGGCGAACGCACGCTGGCCAGCTACGCCGTGGACGATGGCTGCCTTTTCATCCGCACCGCCGAACACCTCTACCGCATCGGTCACCGTTGAGCCGGCGGTTTAGTTCGGGCGGGTGCGGAAGACGGCGGACCCCGTCGGATCCGGTGCCGGGAGCAGATACTGACCGAGGCCGTTGGCGGGGGCGTTGGTGCTGACTGGCGTCCACGTTTGCAGGTCGGTCGAGCGCTCAAGGATCAACGACTGATTGGGCGCCCCGGTGGGTAGCAGGCGCAACCGGCCGTCGCAGAGAAACTCAAACCCAGTGCCGATCTCGCCGGGACTGATCAACCGAACGGAAGCGACGGGCCGGTCACTCTGGCCAAACCGCGACGTCAACCGGAGTTGGTAGTCGCCCGCCGCAGCCGCACTGACGACCAACACCGGGTGTCGGGCGCCCTCGACCACTTGACCGTTCCGAAGCCATTCGATCACGTAGGGCGGCGGGTTCAGGATTTCCGGTGCCAATGCCACCTGTCCGCCAGCCGGCACGTAACGCACCGCCGGCCCTTGCAGGCATTCGCTGTCGGCGAGTTCGCACGTCGTTCCGGGCGGGTCGTTGCGCATGCTGAAGTTGAGTTTCACCGTGCCCACAGCGCCGCCCACACCATCCACTTGCACGAAATACACGGTGCCCGCCCGGCCGCAAAATTCCACCGCACTCGTCTTCACCGTGGCGGCCGCATCGTCATTACAAACCACGGGGCGAAGACCGTCGAACAGCCCGGGGCCTTCACCGGTGTCGGTGTAAATGGCCACCACCGTGTCGAAGCTGCTGCCCACGGTATCCACGGAAATAGCTCCATCGGCCTCCGCGAGCAGCGCATACCAACTGGTCGCCGAGCCGATGACTCCGCAAGCGGCCGGTTCACCGTCTTCCCGGGTGGAACCGATCGAACTGAAAATTTGCGTGCCGGAGGTGCCGCGGGCCAAACCTGACCGCTGAATCCGCGCTGCGGCCGGGGCGGCGCCAGTGGGCGGAGCATTGGCGCGGCTGAGAGCAAACGGATCCCACGCGATGACTTCGTCCCGCTCATTGTCGCCCAACCGCAACTGCACATCAAACAGCCCCACTCGAATCGTCCGCACCGCACCGCCGGGATACGTCACCAGCGCTTCCGCAACGTAACGCCCAACCGTGCCTTCATTGACCGCTGGCAAGTCCATCACCGGACCACTGATTCCCATGGCGACCAAGCCGCTCGGCCACAGGCGGAACCACCGGATCTCCGCCGTCGCGCCGTCTGGCATTTGCAGATTAGTCTCCATCCGTGCGGGATCACCCGGCCGCACTTCGATTCCGGGCGGGCTTTGGCTGATGCTGGGCAGGCGATCTCCCGTTACTTCCGTTTTCCAATTCAGCACCACCTGTCCGCGACCACCCCGCCGTAGGCTGGCATTGCCGTCCACGGCGATCAGGTAGGTGCGCCCAGGGACCACGTTGAAATCCAAGCGGCTCGAATGCGAAGGATCGCCCGCCTCGTCGTTCGCGCCGACCCGCACGAGCCCCGGAAACCCTTTGGGGGCAAACGGCGACTGCTCATAGACCGCCAGCACGGTGTCGAAATCACTGCCCAAGGTGGAAAAAGTGGCGACTCCCGCGACATCCGGGCGCCACGTCAGCCAAAGACTCGCCTCCGCAGGCAATGGGCCGTGGGCTGGTTCGCCCGCTTCGGTCGTCGCCTCCGCACTGGATCCCTGGCCAACCCCATTCAAGCCGGCCAAAATTGCGCCGCCGTTGATCGCGGTAGCAAAGGCATTGGCAAACGGCAACTGCGGCAGGGCCGGCTCGACCCGCACGGGATTGCTTAAGACCGCGCCGGTGCCATCGGTCACGGCGACTTCATAATAACCGGCGTGCTCCGGTCGGAGTGCTCCCAGATTCAGCTCCGGCCGGGTCTCGCCGGGGATCACCACGCCGTTGCGGCGCCACTGAAAAATCAATGGCCCCCGCCCAACCGCTGCCACCGAAAGCACAACCGTTTGCCCCAAGGGCGTGGGGGCCTCCGGGGCGACCAGCGGCGAGGTGATCGCCAAATCTCCCGAACCGGCCCCGGCCGACGCAAACGCCGACTCGATCCACCCATTCGGGGTATAAATCAGAAACCCCGGCGCCGACGTGCCTGTGGTTGGCAAACGATTCGGCACCACCAATCCGGCGACCTTGCCCCCACCAAGGCCGGTGAACTGGACTGAGTAGAAAAAGTTTACCGGCCACGCGCTGGCCACCGCAGAACTGAAATGAATCGTCGCCGTCGTTTCACCCGACTGCAGGTTGCCCTGTTGCGAAAAAATCTGCCGCCCCGGAAGGCCGGAGACCAAATCCAACTCATAGAGGCGGAACGTCCAACCGTCGGTCAGCGCGTAGTTCGACCGATAGTCGAAATGAAAATCCGCCAACCCACCGGCGCCCGCCGCCAACTGGACATCATCGCCGTATTCCCAACCCGTGTAGAAGACCACGTTGTCACCGGCGGGAACGGCATAACCCACCGCGAGCGTATCCGGGGTGGAATACGTCTCCACTTGGACGCGGAAACCAGCTTCGGCCGGGGCCACCATTCGCAATCCTGCGAGCAGGGCGAGGAGCAGATACCGGCGGCTCGGGAACTGGAACTGGGACTGGGGAAGAAACATAGGGACGGGCAAACGCTGCACCCAACTCGGTTCGGGCAGGGCCGACGCCAAGTTGCACTCGCCTGCCCTTGGCGCGTCAAGCACGGCCCACACGGTGAATTTACTCATTTTTTGTCACCCTGACCTTCAATTTCCCATCCGAACATGTCGGCGGACCGCAGCTTGGGTGCCGTTTGCGGCGGTGCGAATGGCGCGATAGTTGTTTCCTCCGGCGGGTTCTGCTCTGCTCTCGAAGAGTCGGACGCCCATGAGATTTCCCCGCCCTGCCTCCCCATTATTCGGTGCCCTGCTATCCGCTCTGCTGACCGCCCGCGGAGCCGAGCCAGCTCCGGTCACCCCACCTTACGAGCTCAAGATTTTAAGCGTGCAGGGCGAAGTGACTCTGCTCCGGCAGGGTGCCCAGGTCGCGGAACCGGCCAAAAAAAACGAGTTGGTCCGCACCGGCGACCGGGTGCGCACGGGGGAATTCAGCCGGCTGGAATTGCAGCGCCCCGACGGCACCCCGCTCGCCTTTGACGAGCTCACCGACAAGGTCATCCACCCGCCCGGCGCCAAAAACGGCGACTACGAGATTGAAGTCCGGCAAGGCGGCATGTTTTTGCGCGATCTGGGCAAACCCAAGGAACAGAAGTTTCGCACACCGCTTGCGTCCGGAGCCATCTTGGGCACCGAGTTCGCCCTGCGCGTGGGACCAGATGGACGGACCGTGGTGGCCTTGTTTGAGGGCAAGGTCGGTCTGACCAACCAGCTCGGATCCGTCGAACTCGCCCCGGGGGAAGAAGCCGTGGTCGAACCCGGCCAAGCGCCCTTCAAACGGCAAATCCTCACCGGCAATGCCGCGGTGCAGTGGGTGCTCTTTTATCCGGCGATTCTTGATCCCGACGCGCTCCCGCTCGCCGACCAACCCGCACTTGCGGATTCCCTGAAAGCCTATCGCGCCGGCGATTTGCCCGGGGCACTCGCAGCGTATCCGGTCTCGCGCCCGCCGACCACCGCGGCCGAACACACCTACTTTGCTCAACTCGCGCTGGCCGCCGGCCAAGTCAGCCGGGCGGAGGCGACGCTGAATGGACTCGACTCCGACGAGGCCCACGCACTCCGCTCACTCATCGCGACGGTGCGGGGCGATCAAGGCGGCCAACCGGAATCCACGGCCACCAGCGCTGCCGGGCACCTAGCCGCTTCCTATGCCGCCCAAGCGCGCAACGACCTACCGGCAGCCTTGGCGGCTGCGCGGACGGCAGCTCGGGACTTTCCCCAGTTTGGTTTCGTCCCCGCCCGAGTGGCGGAATTGGAGTTCAGCTTTGGGCGCATCGCCGCCGCCGAAGCCGCCTTGGAGCGGGCGCTGGAACTAGCGCCGCGCAACGCCCAGGCACTCGCCCTGAAAGGATTTCTCCTCGCCGCAGCCAACCGCGTGGCCGCCGCGCAAACTTGGTTTGAGCAAGCCCTCGCCGTGGATGCACACCTCGGCAACGCCTGGCTGGGCCGCGGCCTGTGCCGCATCCGCAGCGGCGACCTCGAAGGAGGGCGCAAGGATCTCCAAGCCGCTGCCGCCCACGAACCGACCCGTGCGGTCCTCCGCAGTTACGTCGCCAAGGCGTTCACCGATGAACACAACTTTAACTTCGCCGCCAAGGAACTAGACCGCGCCAAGCAGCTCGATCCGAACGATCCCACGGCATGGCTCTACTCGGCGCTCCTCGCCCAGCAGGACAACCAGGTCAATCTGGCGATCCAAGAACTCACCCAGTCCCAAGCCCTGAATGACCACCGGGCCGTCTATCGCTCGCGCCAATTGCTCGACCAAGATCGCGCGGTGCGGGGCGCTAACCTCGCCTCGGTTTACCGCGACGCCGGCCTGCTCCAGCCCGCCGTGCGGGCGGCCAGTCGGGCGGTGGCCGACGATTACGCCAACGCTAGCGCGCACCAATTTCTCGCCAGCAGCTACGATTCGATCCGCGATCCGCGGCAGTTCAATCTCCGTTATGAAACGCCTTGGTTCAGCGAATTATTGGTGGCCAACCTGCTCGCCCCCGTCGGCGCCGGCCCGCTTTCGCAAAACGTGTCGCAGCAGGAATATTCCCGACTGCTAGAACGCAATCGCCTCGGCTTGAGCTCGGTCACGGAATACTTCAGCAACGGACTGTGGACCGAGCGGGGATCCCAATTCGGCACGCTCGGCAACTTCGGCTATTCCCTCGACGCGGAATACCGCAGCGACCCCGGCTTCGGTGCCAATACGGATCAGGAACGAACCTCGCTCTACGCCAAGGCCAAGTGGCAATTCGGCCTCAGCGACAGCCTGTTCGCGCAGGTGAATTACAACCGCTACGAAAGTGGCGACACCCGGCAACTCTACGATCCCAATGCGGCCAGCTCCGGGTTCCGCTCAGACGAGGAACAAGCCCCGAACGTGTTCGCCGGCTGGCACCACCAATGGTCACCCGGACAGGACACGCTCCTCTTGGTCAGTCAGCTCAACGACCGGTTTGGCTACGCTGACACCAATAGCAGCATCCCCATCGTTCGGCGGCCGAATCCGAACGCCGCACCCAACCTCATCCTGAACCGCCCCTTCGCGACGACTTACGACAGCGACCTGACAGGCTACGGCGTCGAATTGCAGCACCTCGCGCAGTTTGAAACGGGTAGCGCGGGTCGTCATACCGTCATAGCCGGGGTCCGTTACCAACAAGGCGACGTGGACACTTCAGCCGGCCAGACTTACGCGTCCTTCCAATTGCCCGGTTCGTTCGTCCTGCCGCCCGCCCGCCAAACGGTGAACAGCGACCTCGATCGCGTCAGCGTTTACGCCTACGACCTGTGGCAGATCTTGAGCTCCGTGCGCCTCACCGCGGGCGTCAGTTACGAACGACTGGATTACCCCATCAACATTGATCTCCCGCCGCTCGCCCCCGGACAGCAAATTGCCGACAAGGTGTCGCCCAAGGTGGGCTTTTAGTGGGCCATCTGGCCAGAAACCTATCTCCGGGCAGCGTGGACACGTTCACTCGGCGGCAGCTACTACGACACGAGTGTGCGGCTGGAACCGGTTCAAGTGGCAGGCTTCACCCAAGCCTTTCGCAGCTTGGTGCCGGAATCGGTTGCGGGCCTCGCCCCGGGTTCCGAATTCGAAACTCTCAGTGTTGGGTTAGATCACCAGTTCCCGACTCGGACCTATGTCATCGCCACCGCAGAACGACTGACCTCCACGGCGGATCAAACGTTCGGGGCTTATCTTTGGACGGTTTCTGGTGGCGGTCTGGTGGCGCCCGCCACGGCCGTGACCCGAAACCTAGATTACGAGGAAGCGGCCGTGAGTGTAGCCGTAAACCAACTGTTGGGGGAACGCTGGACCGCCGGGATCAACTATCGGCTGACCGATTCGCAACTCGCCGAGCTTTACCCCCCTGACCTCGCGGGCCTCGCCAGCTCGCCCCAACGCGACCTCGCCGCCACGCTGCACCAAGTTTCCAGCTTCGTCCGCTTCACTCACGAGTGCGGCTTTTTTGGGGAATTTTCCGGCTCTTGGAATCGCCAAACCAGCACGGGATACTCCCCTGCCCTCGCGGGGGAAGAAGTTTGGTTCTTCGACCTGTTCGTCGGTTATCGCTTCCTCCAACGTCGAGGCGAAGTCCGCGTGGGCGTGCTGAATCTCGGCGACCAAGATTACCGCCTGAATCCCCTGAACCTGCATGATGAATGGTTCCGAGAGCGAACCCTGTTCACCAGTCTGCGGCTCAACTTTTGAATCAATGCGGCGGTTTTTAACCAAATCCAACGGCTACCTGATCGCCGGCGTGCTGCTGCCAGCGCTCCTAGGGTTTGCCCTCATGTCGAAGTTGGAAACCGGTCCCCGCCAACTGAGTTATGACCTGTTGCACGCCGCCCGGGGGCGAGTGCCGGTGACCAACGCTGTGGTCATTTATCTCGACGAAGAATCCCACGCTCGCTTGGGCCAGTCGCTCAACGAACCTTGGAAACGCTCCCTGCACGCGGACTTGGTGGAGCGGATGACCGACGCCGGGGCAGCCGGAGTCGTCTTTGACATCGTGTTCATCGAGAACCGGTTCGCCAATCCAGATGACGACCTGCTGCTGGCGGAAGCAATCCAGCGAAATAAACGCGTCGTGCTGGCGGCCGGTTTCCACTACGAGGCGGGCCAGACCCATCGCGATCCGCAGATGGACCTGCCCCTTGCCTCGTTTCGACGCGCCGCCAACCGCCGCTGGGGCCACGCTCAAATGGTGCCCTCCGAGGACCAAGTCGTCCGACAGCATCCGCTCAACTATACGGCTGAGAATACCAACAAAGTGAGTCTCAGTTGGCGGGCCGCAGCGTTAATGCAGGCGCCCGCGACCCAAGCGACCAACCTGAACCAACTGATCGCCCGCTCCACCGGCCCAGAACGCTGGCTCAATTACTATGGTCCGGCCTACCATCTGGCTCGCACACCGTTTTTTGCAGCCCTCAATACCAACCTGACCTCCGACGATTTTTTCCGCGACAAGCTCGTCTTCGTCGGCGCGAGCACTCTCACCCGCTACAGCGGCGATCGAAAAGACTCCTATCGCACGCCCTTCGGCTTATTCGTCAGCGACGATGCCGATCAGGACAAATTTATCCCCGGAGTCGAGATTCAGGCCACCGCCGCGCTAAATCTGATCCGCGGTGACTGGCTCACCCGGCCGCCGGCTCAACTGGAGCAATGGCTCTACACCGTGGTCGGCGCCTTGGGCGGCCTTGGCTTGTTCCTGCTCCGTCCCGCCCGCGCGTCGATGGTCGCCGGGGGCGCTGGGCTGCTGATCTGCCTCAATGCCTATGTGCTGTTCGTGGCCGGGCACATGTGGACGTCGTGGCTGGTGCTCCTTTTGCAGGTCATGGTGGCGTGGTTCTACTCCATCTCGGTCAATTCGGTCCGCCTGTTCCTCCGCAACCAACTGCTCCTCCAGTCGCTCTCAAGCTATCTCTCGCCCAAACTGGCCCGGAAATTTGCGGGCGAAAAAGCGCAGGAACTCATGCGACCGGGCGCAACCAAGCACGAGGTCACCATTTTCTTCAGTGACATCGCCGGCTTCACCAACATCTCCGAGGGGTTGGATCCTGATGAGCTGGCGCACATGATGAACCAGTATTTCGAGACCGCCGTCGGGCAGTGCGTGTTCCCTACCGACGGCACGGTCGTGAAGTTCATCGGCGATGCCATTTTCGCGATTTGGAATGCCCCCGACCCGCAGCCCGACCATGCGTGGCGGGCCTGCGATGCCGCCCTCCGTTTCCGCCAACAAGCCGTGCAGGAAAACAACGGGCGCCAGCTCATCACCCGCATCGGCCTGCACACCGGCGAAGCGAACGTGGGCAATTTCGGCAGCCGAGTGCGCTTCGACTACACCGCCTTCGGCGAGAACATCAACCTCGCCTCACGCATGGAGGGGCTGAACAAATACCTCGGCACCCTGACGCTGATGAGCAGCGCCACCCACGCGCAGCTGGAAGGGAAATTTCTGACCCGTTACCTCGGCCGCTTCGTCCTCAAAGGCTTTGAAAAGGCGGTCGAAGTTCATGAACTGGTGGGCCGCCCGGCCGACGCCCCGAAATTCGCCGATTTGCACGCCGCCTTCGCGTCCGCTCTCACTGCCTTCCAAGGCGGCGATCGGATGACCGCAGCCGCGGGTTTCGAAAAGATTGGCGCCCGCTGGCCGAACGACGGCCCCACGAAGTTTTATCTCCGCACCATGACTGACCTTCAGGCCCAACCGGCCGCCGGTCGCGTGGGTGAGGTCGAACTCAAGGAGAAGTAACCCCATCCTGATATGCCGAGTGGCGCCCTAGGAAACCCTGACTATCTTGCCCCCGTGAACGCACCGGATCTCCGCGTGATGATTGTGGATGACGAGCCGCTCGGGCGGGAGCGCCTGCGGAATTTCCTCAGTCGCGAAAGCGGCCTCACATTCGTGGGTGAAGCCACCAACGGGGAAGAGGCCGTGAAATTGATCCGAAAACTCGCGCCCGACCTCGTGTTCCTCGACATCCAGATGCCTGGTTTGACCGGCTTTGGTGTCTTGGAACACCTCGGGGCCGACGTGCCGCCCGCGGTCATTTTCTGCACGGCCCACGACGAATTCGCCCTCCAAGCTTTCGAGGTCCACGCCGTAGACTATCTCCTCAAACCCTTCGATCGGGAACGCTTCCAGACCGCCCTCCAACGCGCAGGTGAACGCCTACGCACGACACAGCGGGACGAACTTTCCGCCAAACTGGCCGCCGTGCTGCAACAACTTCAGCCCGCCGCGCCAAACGCTTTGGACCGAATCTCGGTGAAAACCAACGGCCGGGTCATCTTTATCAACGTCCCCGAAATCGACTGGGTCGGGTCGGCCGACAATTACGTCGAACTGCATGTCGGCACTCACAGCCACCTCATCCGGGACACGCTGACCAAAATGGAGCAGCAACTGCCGCCGGAGAAATTCGTGCGCATCAGCCGCACTGCCATCGTCAACGTGGACCGCGTGCAGGAGCTGCAACCTCTCTTCCACGGCGAATACTCCATCACCCTGAAAACCGGCGCCAAGCTCACCCTAAGTCGCAGCCACCGCGATCAGTTGGCGCGCCTAGGAGTTCAGTAACGTTGGTGCTGAGCGACTCCCTTTGGCCCCACCAACAGCGGCAATCCGAGCTTGCAGGACAACTTCCGCTCAAGCCGTTCGGCAGCCGACGGATAGCAACACGTTGGCCCACAAGGCTTGGTCGCCAGTTTGGATCGTGAGCACGTGGTCGGTGGACTCCACGGCCTTGTAGAAATCCCACTTCAGAATTGGCTCCAACGTGAGCGGCGTGCCCGCCTCCGTGAGGATTTGGCGAAACTCGTTCCACACCGGTGGTTCACCCAACTTCGCGTAGGAATCATCGGCCGGAATGCCCATCGTATTGACGGCATCAATCGGAATCGCGCTGAGAATCACCTGCAGTGCTTGCGCCACGGTGATGACACCTGGAGTCAAATTCAGCGAGATGACCTGGGCGTTAGGGCCCTTTTTGGTCGAAGCCGGATAATTACCGTCAGCGATGAGAATTTTAGCGTGGTGCCCGGCGCGCCCCAAGATGGCGTTGATTTCGGGGTGAATCAGCGTGTGCTTCAGCATGCGGGCAGGCTCAAAGAGGATTACCTAAAGTTCAAACCTGAAGACAACCTCAGCCTGCGCCGCGCTCTCTTAGCGCCCCAATCTACTTGGCTGAGCTGGCTCCGGATTCGACATCTCCCCGTGAGCCCGCCAGTGTTCCCGCCCGATGTCGAAGCCGTTGGTTATTGCCGGTCGTGAATTCACAAGCCGTCTCTTTTTGGGCACGGGCAAGTTTCCTTCACCTGAAGCCATGCGCGATGCCTTGGCGGCAAGTGGCACCCAAATGGTCACGGTCGCCCTCCGGCGCGCCGATCTCTCCGGCAAAAAGGATCCCTTCGCCAACATCTTGGAATTTATTGATCCGACCCAATACCTCATTTTGCCCAATACCAGCGGTGCCATGAATGCCGAGGAAGCCATTCGCCTAGCCCGCCTAGCCGCGGCCGCCGGGTTGCCGAAGTGGGTGAAACTGGAAATTCATCCCGACCCGCGTTACCTGCTGCCAGATCCGATCGAAACGCTTAAAGCGGCCGAACAGCTAGTGAAGGAAGGCTTCGTCGTGCTGCCCTACATCAATGCGGACCCCGTGCTGGCCAAGCGGCTTCAAGAAGTCGGCACTGCAACGGTCATGCCCCTGGGTTCCCCCATCGGCTCACACCGGGGCATCCAAACCCGCGACCTACTCCGGATCATTATTGAACAGGCCACGGTGCCCGTCGTGGTCGATGCCGGCATTGGCGCACCGAGTCACGCGGCCGAGGCCATGGAACTCGGCGCAGATGCCGTGCTGGTCAATACCGCGATCGCAGTCGCCAGTGATTCCAACCGCATGGCCGTCGCTTTCCAGCAGGCGGTTCAGGCCGGCCGCACCGCCTATGAACTCGGCCTCGGCGCCCCCCTCGACTTCGCCAGCCCGACCAGTCCGTTGACCGCGTTTCTAGGTTGAGTAAATCGGGGCCCAAATTTGGCGCAGCCAGCACTGCTCGTTGAGCCCGGTAGAAACAAAAAGGGCGCGGGAGTTTATCCCGCGCCCGGCAATTGGCACCGTGTTTTTAAGCCAACGGCAGTTCAACAACCGGTTCATCGTCATCTTTTTCTGAGACGACGGGAGCAATGGCTTGAAGCCGGTCTTTGCCGGCCAAGTCGATGAGCTTCACGCCCATCGTGTTGCGACCGGCCTCACGGATACCTTGCACCGGAATCCGGACCATCTGACCGCCGTTCGTGATGAGCATGATCTCATCCGCGTCCCGCACGGTAAGCGCGCCGACCACGTTGCCTGTCTTGTCGCCGGTCTTCATGGTGATGATCCCCTTACCACCGCGACTCTGGACGCGGTATTCTTCAAAGTCCGTGCGCTTACCAATCCCATTTCCGCCCGCGACCAGCAGCGTGGCGCCCGGATCAACCAACGCACACGCAACAACGGCATCGGATTTCTCCAATTCGATGCCTTTGACCCCGGCGGCGCTTCGGCCCATGGAGCGGACCTGATCCTCGACAAAACGGATGCTCATGCCCTCCCGGGTGATCAGCACCACTTCGTCGTGGCCGCTCGTCATGCGGACTTCCACCAAGTCATCACCTTCTTCGAGGGTGATGGCGATGATGCCACCTTGGCGAACGTTCTTGAAGTCACTCAGCGCGGTGCGTTTCACCGTGCCCTTGCGGGTCACAAAGAAGAGCTCGTTCAATTGTTGCCACGTCTGGTCCTCTTTGTTGGCCCCATATTTCGCTTCGACGCGAACAAACGTCTGAATTTTCTCTTCCGCGCGCAGTTCGAGAATATTGGCGATGGAACGACCTCTGGCCGCCCGTCCCATGTCTGGAATTTCATGCACCCGCTCAACATAAACCCGCCCGAGGTTCGTGAAGAACATCAGGTAATCGTGCGTGCTACAGGTAAAGAGATGCTTGATGAAGTCGGCATCCTCGGGTTTTTCCGATTCGCGGGTGCTCATGCCAATCACCCCTTTGCCACCCCGCCGTTGGGCCCGGTAGCTGGAGACGTTGGTGCGCTTGATCAACCCGTTGTGCGTAAGGGTGACGATGACGCCTTCGTTGGCGATCAGGTCCTCGATCGCGATTTCGCCCTCATCAGGAACGATCTCAGACATTCGAGGCGAAGCGTGCTTTTCCTTAATCGCCTGTAGCTCTGACTTGATGATTGAGAGCACGCGCGATTCCTTGGCCAGAATATCGAGCAGGTCTTTGATCCGATCGACCAGTTCGCCGTATTCGCCTTTGACCTTGTCGATTTCGAGACCGGTGAGCTGATAAAGCCGGAGTTCAAGAATGGCATCCACTTGGCGCTCGGTCAGCGCGTAGCGTCCGGATTTCCCCAATCGTTCTTCGCTGCGAATCAGGATGCCCCAACGTTCGACCTGCGCCCGGGTCCACTCAAAAGCGAACAGTTTAACCCTCGCTTCATCCCGGTTCTTGGAACTGCGGATGATGCGGATGAACTCGTCGAGATTGTTCAGCGCACAGATATAACCTTCGAGCAGTTCAGCACGCTCCTCAGCCTTGCGGAGTTCGAAGCGAGTGCGGCGCAGCACAACTTCACGCCGGTGCTCGATGTAGCACTGGATGATTTCCTTGAGGTTCAGCGTCTTGGGCCGGCCGTGGTCAATGGCAAGCGCATTGACGCTGAAGGTGGTTTCAAGCTGCGAATGCTTGAAGAGGTTGTTGATGACCACCTTGGGGTTCGCATCGCGCTTAAGCTCGATCACGAGTCGGCAGTTTTCGTCCGACTCATTCCGCATCGCCGAGATATCGGTGATGATCTTTTCGTTCACCAATCCGGCAATCTGTTCTTCCAGTCCGGCTCGGTTGACGTTGAAGGGAATCTCCGTGATGACCAACTGCTCCCGGTTGCCCTTCATTTCTTCCACCCCGATGCGACCACGCAGCTTGATACTGCCCTTGCCAGTCGTGAAGTAGTTCTTCAGGCCTTCGATCCCGCAAATGAAACCGCCGGTGGGAAAATCCGGGCCTTTGATGAACTTCATCAGCTCGGGAATGGTGATCGTCGGCTTGTCGATCTGGGCGCAAACCCCGTCGATGACTTCACCGAGGTTATGCGGAGCCATGTTGGTGGCCATGCCG
>CAIJLV010000112.1 GCA_903821635.1 uncultured Verrucomicrobiota bacterium
ACCCGGTGATGACCAGGGCGGCAACGGCGGCACCACCGAACCCGGTGATGACCAGGGCGGCAACGGCGGCACCACCGAACCCGGTGATGACCAGGGCGGCAACGGCGGCACCACCGAACCCGGTGATGACCAGGGTAACTGAAATCGGGTTGATACGTCCGTTAAACGAGGTTTAACGGACTTTTTTGCTGATAAATAACCAGCGTTAGCGAGTCTGCCTCGGCCGCGCTGCGGATTAAAAAAATGTTAATAATTTGAAAGTTCGAATTTCCACATTGACTACTGCCTTTTGGAATCAGTGCGCAGCCCTGATTCCAGCTCATAATGAAGCGGAGTCGCTGGCGGCCACGGTGGCCCATTACCAAGCCTTGGGCTGCGGCGAAGTTTTGGTGGTCGAAAACGGAAGTTCGGACGCCACTGCGGCCCGCGCCCGGAGCAGCGGCGCAACGCTGCTCCAACTCCCCCAAGCCGGTTACGGAAGCGCGGTCGCCGCCGGCCAAGCCCACCTGAGTTCACGCTGGGATTGGACTCTGGTCGTAAGCGCCGACGGCAGCGATGCCTTCGCCCCGGGCGAGGCAGAGCAGTGGGTTTCGGCGGCGGCCGGAGCCGACTTGGTGCTGGGTGATCGGACCGCGCTGAGAGAGTCCAGAGCCCACCTGACCCCACCCCAACTTTGGGGCAGCTACGTGTTCTCCCGGCTCGTTCGGTGGGGCTGGGGACACCGCTTCAACGACATGGGCTCGCGCCGCTTGATCCGCAACGCCCGCTGGTCCGAACTGGCACTGCGCGACCGCCAGTTTGGCTGGAACGTCGAGATGCAGGTCAAAGCGGTCGAAGCCGGTTGGGGCTTGAGCGAGCTTCCCGCCAGCTACCATCCGCGGCGCCAAGGAACCTCCAAGATTTCGAGCAATTTTCGGGGCACTGTGCGGGCTTCCGTGGGCATCGTGGGTTGTTTGGCCCGCCTCTATTGGCAGCACTGCAGCCGCTCGAAACCCGCTCCTGTAACTCGGCCACAGCCGTCGGGAATTTTGCATTGAGCCTCTCATGATCTCCCTCCAACTCCCACCTCCCTGCTTGGTTTTCGCGCTGGCGACCGCCCTGTTTGTGGGGGTTTCCAGTTCGAGTCTAGCCTCGGGCACCTATGCTGGCGGCCTACCCGGACTGGCCCTGCAAATCAATCCCGCCCAATACGAGCTGGGCAAACTCATCTTCTTGGGCCGGGCCAAGCTAAGCGGCCCCCTTGAAGCCAGTAATCGGGCGCAAGCGGCCCAGCTTGAAACCCAGCGGTTGCTGCTCGGGCGGTGGCACGCAGCGGTGCCGGAAAAAGCCCGCCCTGAAACATCACTGGACCGCTTGGCCGGCCAGTTGCAGCCCCCCCAGCAGGCCGCCCTGCGCTATTATCTGGAAACCCGCTTCCGGCTCAAACTCGAGGACAAATGAACTCCAAATCCCCTTTCAGCCCGCTTTATCCCGTCTTGGCAGGCGTCTGCCTACTACTCGGAACCGTCAGCAGCCACGCTCAGTCCGCTTGGCTACCCGCGTCCGGCCGGGTGGTGGTCGGCACCCAGTATATCTTTGAAACCTACCGCGAACTGTTTGGAGCGAAACGGCAGCCCATTCGCTTGGGGGACGACGTCGACCAGCACACCTTCCAGTTGACCGGACAATACGGCCTCGACGCCAATTGGGCGTTGGATGCCACGATCGGGTTCGTGTCGGTGGACACGGCGGCATTTGGCAAGTCCATTTCCACCGACAGCGGGCTCGCCGATTCCCGGCTGGGAATTCGCCATTGCCTAGTCAACGAATTTGAAACCAGCGCGGAATGGGCCCCCACGGTGACGCTCCGGTTGGGCGGCATCGCGGCTGGAACCTACAACTACCTTTCCCTTGCGGGAGACGGCGCCTACGGCTTTGAAAGTTCCGTGATGGTCGGTAAAACCCTACCCCAATGGGGCGTAGGCGTGCACTCCGAACTCGGTTATCGCGTGCGGGATAATCCCGTGCCGGACGAATACTACGCCGTGCTGGGGGTGTTCAAACGCATCGATGAAGTCGTGCTCTCGGCTGGCGTGCGCCATACGCAGGCGGTCAGCGGGGAATCCTTGGGTCAGGGACGCCTCTTTTGGCCTCGCCACAAGGAGGTCGTGGACCAATTCGAAGCGGGCATCGGCTTGCTGGATGGCCCGCGCACCTACCAAATCTTTTCCGCCTACGCCTTTGACGGAAAAAACACGGGTCGCCGGCTGGTCGTGGGCGTCGGGGTAAACTGGGGTTTCTGAGAACCTTAGGCTGCCCCTCACTTTAAGCTTCCTCCCACCGCCGCTGGCTCCTCCGCGGCTCCTTCCTTAAGCCCTTGATACTATGACAAACCTACCTCCGCTCGCCTTTTTAGGCACCACCGAACTGATCGTCATCGGGGTCGTCATCCTCGTCCTGTTCGGTGCCAAAAAAGTGCCTGAACTCTTCAAAGGGCTTGGCACTGGTATCCGCGAATTTAAGCGGGCTTCCCGGGAAGTTCACGAGCAACTAGAGCAAGCCGTCGAAACCAAATCGACGACCACTCCGCCCGGATCGCCGGCCCCGCCGCCGCCGGCAGAGCCCAGCCAGGGCCCTTCCTGAAAAGTTTACCTTTTCAACCCCCGGGCCCTGCAAACGGTCACCCGGGGCTGTTTTTCCGCCGGCCGGGGCTCAATCCGGCAGTAATTCTTCCCACGGTAGGAGCACTTCGAAGCGAGCTCCCCCCGTCGCAGCAGTGGCGGCGGAAACCATACCCCCCAGCAATTCCACATTGCCCCGGACTAGACTCAGGCCCAAACCAGCCCCGTTGACCGCTGATTTGCCCCGATAAAACTGGTCGAAAATCCGCTGCTCGTCGCCGGGGGGAATTCCAGGGCCGGTATCCTGGACCACGAAGCACAGGTGTTGTTCCGTCAGATTCAAGCTGATCTTCACCGTGCCCCCGGCCGGGGTAAACTTCACCGCGTTGCTGATCAGTTCTTCCATGATGCGCAGCAGGCGCGACTGATCCGTCCACAATTCAGCGAGGTTGGGCGTCAGGTCCACAGCCAGTTGGATCTGCTTCTGGGCGACCAAACGCCGATACCGCACCAAGACCGCCTCCAAGACCGCGCCCGGAGCCACAGTGCCCAGCTTGGGCAGCACCGCGCCCACCTCCAACCGGGACATTTCGAGCACGCTGTCCACCAATTGACTCAGGCGGGCCACTTCGCCCGCGATGATTCCATTAAATTCAGCCCGAGTTTCCGGGGGGAGGTCCGGCTTTTTGACCAACACGTCGGCAAAACCGCGGAGCGCGGTCAGCGGCGTGCGCAGCTCATGTCCGGCCGCCGCGAGGAAATCCCGGGCGCAATGGGGGTTCAGCCGGCGGTGGGGCAATTCCTGGAGCACCAAAAGCACCGGGGCGTCGGGCGCCGCGGCCAGCACTTGCAGGCCCACCGACCGCTCGGTGTGATCCCGGGTGACCAACCGCGCGAGCTGGCCCGGCTCCCCTTGGCACGGATACGCTTGGCCCGCGCGCACCCGATTCAGCAAGCCCCGCAACCGCAGGTGCCGGGGGGAACGGATCACCACCACGGTCCGGCCATCTTGCCCGACCGCGTCAGCCGCCGACCAGCCGGTGAGTTGTTCCGCCATCGGGTTCAGGGATTGAACCGCCAAGTCGGGTCCCAACACCACGAGGCCCAGCCCGGTATTGGCAAAGAACTCAAGCCACGGAACCGATTGATAACCCGTGCCGACCGAGTCGACCACGAGGGGCAAATGAAGGGGAACAGACATGGGATCAAATGCCGGCAGCTAAACTAATGCCAGTCGCTGGAACTCAACAAAATCGACCTTGCACCAACGACTTAGACCGATTTCAGACCACGACACGGGGGCAAATTCAGCGGAACCGGGCGGAATTGTGAAATTATTTCCGAACCCTTTGCAACCTCGGGGACAGCCGGCGGGTGCGCCTCCCTGCCCTCGGCCAAAGCCGGTGACCGCCGCTAGGCCCCGACGCCTCGGACGCTTGAACTTACCAAGGCAATTCTAGGAGTCCCCCCGTCCCCCCCGCGCGGCGGGCGGGGCGTGTAAAATGTTCCGGGTTTTGCGGTGGGTTTCAGAAATCCTTTCAGGCGGCGGGCTTTGGGGAGGCATTTTCGGGCGGGCACATATTCTTTGTAAAACGCTTGTTATAAGAGTTTTACAAATATGTTAGCCGACCCTTCCAACCCTTGGCACGAAGGTCGCAAGGGGGATAGCACGACTTACAAATGGTATGAGCACCAAATCCCCCAAAGTTATTTCGAGTGAAGCCAACGCCGCGCTCAACGGATCCCTTTCCCGGCGCGACGTATTAAAAGGCGGCATGGCGGCCATCTTGGCGGCCGGTCTCTTTCCCCGCCTGAATGTGTCCGGCAAGACCATCGTGTTGGGCGGCGACAGTTCGGATGCCGGCAAACTGCCGCCGGCCCCGTTCTTCATGCCCTTCACCACGGAAGTTCCGCGGCCGAGCCGTTTGGCGCCCGCGCGCCTGCTGCCGGCGCCCGGTTCGCCCGAAGCGAGCTGCGGTTCCGAGGCGGTGCTCCACGGCATTGCGCCGGAGTTTCACAAGACCCACCCGACTCACCGGAAGGACTGGGACCGTTTTCGTCCGGCCCACTATCTCCTAGAGATCCAGCCGACCGTGCACCAATTCATCGCCGGCATTGATACGCCCTGCATCGGTTACAACGGCATCGTGCCCGGGCCGACGATCCGGGCCCACTGTGGCCAGCCGATGGTGGTGCGTATGGCCAACCGCATTGACCTGGAGTCGTCGCTCCACCTGCACGGCAGTCATTCGCCGAGCCACTCCGACGGGCACCCCAACTTTTACTGCTTCCCGAACGAGAGCCGGGACTACTACTATCCGAACGCGCTGCCCCTCATGCCGGGCAGCACCACACCGGACGTCTCGGAAGCGCCTTCCACGATGTGGTATCACGACCACGGCAACGACGTGACCGCCCACAACGTGGCGCACGGCTTGGCGGGCTTCTGCATCTTCACCGACGACCTCGAGAAGGGCCTCGTGAACGCCAACGTGCTCCCCTCCGTGGACGAAGGCACGGCGCAGGGCCGCTATGACGTGCCGCTGGTGTTGCAGGACCAAGCGATAAATGCCGACGGAACGCTTTACTGGGATCCGCTGAACCACGACGGCCGCATCGGTAACGTCTTCTGCGTCAACGGTTTGGCGCAACCCAAGCTGACCGTGGAACGCCGCCGCTATCGCTTCCGTCTGCTCAACGGCTGCGTCGCCCGGGTGGTCCACCTGCGCTTCAGCCACCGGGTGCCCACGCTGCAGATCGGCAACGACAGTTGGTTGCTGCCCCAAGCCATCGCGGTCTCGGGCGTGCGCCTCACCCCGGCCAAACGGGCCGACTGGATCGTGGACTTCAGCAGTTTCCCCGAAGGCACCGAAATCTACCTCGAAAACATCATGGAACAGACCGATGGCCGGGGTCCCAAGGGGTTGAATATCCCTGCCCGGGTGCCGTTCATGAAGATCGTGGTGACCGGCAAAACGCCGCAGCCCAACTCGCTCGACATCAAGGCCGGCACGCCGCTGCGCCCCCACGAGGCGATCCACGCCGACGAGGTCACGGTCGTCCGCCAATTTGACTTCGAGCGCAAGAACGGCGCTTGGGTGGTGAACGGTGAATTTTGGAATCCGGCCCGGTGCGACGCCGACATCAAGCGGGGCGCGGTGGAAAAATGGATCCTGAAGAACGGCTCCGGCGGTTGGTGGCACCCGATCCACATTCACTTGGAATCCCACCAGATCCAGACGGTCAACGGCGCCCCGGCGCCCCAGATCTGGGCCGCCAAGTCCGACACGACCGAACTCGGGGGCAACACCACGGTCGAAATGTTCATGCGGTTCCGCACCTTCACCGGGCCCTTCGTCTTCCACTGCCACAACACCAACCACGAAGACATGCGGATGATGAAGCAGATGGAAGTCCGCCACCACGACCCGGTCACCGGCATCGAAGATCCGCCGCTGCTCAACGGCCAGTTCTTCTCCATCCCGCCCGACGTGTGCGGCATTCCTCAGCACATCATCGACACTGAGGCGCATCTCTTCACCTAACCTTTAAATCCGCTCCCTCGGCTGCGGTGGGGCAAGGATGGCCCGCCCGCTGTCCCCAACCGCCGCACCGAGGGGGTGGACTCTTTTTAACTCGCCGTCGTCGCCCCCTGCAATTTCGTTCCTTCATGAGCACTTCCGCCCCGCAATTTTCGCTCCGCTCGCTCTTTCAACGGTTCGTCCCGGCCGCCGCCCCGGCTCCGGTCAGCCTGGCCTCTGCCCCGGCCCACCCCGGCCCCAAAGTCTCCGCTGAATCCTTTGCCAGCCCCATGGTGGTAACGCAGAAATCGGGGGCGCGCCTCAGCAACCGCTTCCCGGATGCCGAACTGCGGAACCACCGCGGCGAAACCCGCCGCTTCCGCTCCGACCTGGTGAGCGGCCAAAAGGTGCTCATTGGCTTCATCTACACCCGGTGCGAGGGCGTGTGCCCCCGCACGCTGGAAAACATGAAACAAATCTACACCCAACTGCAGGCCGAGATGGGGCACGGCACCCGCATGCTCTGCCTCACCGTCGATGTCCGCCGGGACACCGTGGCCGACCTCAAGGCCTACGCCGAGACCCATGGCCTGGCCGACAAGCCCGGTTGGGAGTTCCTCGTCGGCAGCGAAGAAGACACCCTCGCCCTCCGCCGCGCCCTCGGCGCTTACGAGCTCGACCCGGAAATCGATCGGGATTTTCGCCAGCACTCGGGCCTCTTCATCATGGGCAATGACCGCACCAACCGTTGGATGGGCCTCGCCTCCGGCAACCCCTCCGAAATCGTCCTCCGCACCTTTGCCCGCGTGACCCGCGAAGGCCCCCTGCTCAAATCCAAGCGCCACGCCTGATCCCACCCCCCAGTCTGGCCCACCCAGACCAAGCTCCCTTGCCCCTCAGCCCGGCGGTCACCCCGCCGGGCTTTTC
>CAIJLV010000113.1 GCA_903821635.1 uncultured Verrucomicrobiota bacterium
GAGCAGCTCATTGTAAACGTCGTCCGCTGGATTGTCCCACACCCGCAGCAACGTGCGCTCCGACTGGGCGAGCCACTCACTCCGTTCAGCGTCGGCGGCAACCTCCGCGGTCAGCGTCAACTGCACGCGGGCGTGCTCTGGCAGCCCCAGCGGCGTCAGCGGCTTCAACCAGCCCTGCTCGTAAACGGCATCCACGACGGTTGTCATACAGGCACGCTACCGGAAAGCTCGCTTGGGACAAGCCGGAGCTTTGCCACCGCTCCCGATGTGATGAGGGGCGAGTGGTGGTTCCATCAGAGGACGGCGTAAGAGCTCAAACCCATGGCGAAACCCAGCAAACCAGACCCGTGGTTTCGGGAGATGCTTCGCTACGGCTGGAGTTCTTTTGAAGTTTGGCTCATTTGGCCAATCCTGATTCTCACGCTCGTAGTTTCAGTCTTGGTTAGTCGTTACTCGAGATCGTTTCACTTTTCCGACCAAGTCATTCTCTACTGCGCCCAAGACCAAGTCTTCGCCGAACCCATCCTCGCCGAGTTCACGAAGCAGACCGGCATCGTGGTGAAGCCCGTCTTCGACAGCGAGGCGGTCAAGACCGTCGGCCTCGCCAACCGCCTGCTGGCCGAGCGCAACCATCCCGTCTGCGACGTTTTCTGGGGCAACGAAGAGTTCCGCACCCGCCAACTCGCCGCCGCCGGCGTCTTCCGCGCCACGAACGACTGGACCGCCTTCGGCCAGCGCAGCCGGCGGTTAGTGGCCCGGCAGGACAAACTGGCCGAAGTGTTCAGTAATCAGTTTTCAGTCAGCCAGTCGCCGCGCCCACTGAAGACTGACCTACTGACTACTGAACACTTTGCCTTCACCGCCCTGACGAACGCCGCTTTCCGCGGCCGCGTCTCGCTCGCTTTCCCGCTGTTCGGCACCACGGCCACGCACTTCCTCGCGCTGCGGCAGCACTGGGGTGAATCCAACTGGCTTGCCTGGTGCCGCGCGCTCGCCGCCAACCGGCCGTTCCTCGAAGAGGGAAATTCCCACGTCGTGAAACGTGTCGCCCGCGGCGAGGCGTTGATCGGCGTGACCGACTCCGACGACATCACCGCCGCCCAGCGCGAAGGCCTTCCCGTCACCGCCCTAACCATCTTCCCCGAGTCGCTGCTGATCCCCAACACGCTCGGCCTCGTCGCCAAACCGAAACCGAATCCAGCAGCCGATAAGCTCTACGAGTTCCTGCAAAGCCCGGCCGTCCGCGAACAGCTTATCGCCGCCGCCGCACTGGAACCCGAGACGCTCGGCACCAACACGCTCCGCCCCAACTGGACCGACCTGCTCCGCGATCTCGACCACGCCACGGACCAGCTCAAGGAGGTCTTCCGGCGATGAGGGACACTTACTTGCTTCCGTGCACGGCGCCCACTGGAGCGCGGCTCCCTGAGCCGCGTCGGGCGTTCTTCCGTTTGGAAGGAATGAGGACACGCGACTCGGAGAGTCACGCTCCCGGCCACGGCGGCTGCCGTTCCATCGCTCGTGTCATCGGCTCCTTGCCCAGCCCATTTCCTTCGCCGCCATGAGTCTCACACTCCTGTTCAACTCGCTGGCGGTCGGTCTGGGCACTACACTGTTGGCTTTAGTTACCGGCTTGCTCGTGGCGCTCGCCGTCGCGGTGGCATCCCGTGGACGCGGATTTCTGATCAGCGGTTCCGCCGCCTGCCTCGCCCTGCCGCCTTTCCTCACCACCAATGCCTGGCTCGATGTCACCGCCGATTGGCGCGGCCTCAGGTCGCCGGAAATCGTCGATCGCGGCTCGCTCTTCCTGACCGCGCTCACGCTGGCCTCGTTGCTCTGGCCGCTGACAACATTTCTCGTGCTCGGCGCGTGGACCAAACTGCAGCCGGAACTGCTCGAAGCGGATCCGCAACTCCGTGGCACCCGCCTGCTCCGCGGACTACTGCTGCCCGCCGCCCGCGCGGAACTCACCGTCGCCGCGGCGCTCACCCTCACGCTGGCGTTGGCCAACTTCACCGTGCCCGTCTTGTTCCAGGTGCGCGTGTTCACGGAGGAATTTTGGATCCGCTTCAACACCCAGTTCGATCTCGCCGGCGCGCTGAGTGCTACCTGGCCACTGCTGCTAACTCCCGTGGGATTGTTCTGGCTGCTGCGTCGGCATGACCTCGTTTGGCCGCGACTTCACCGCGCCGGCCTTCCGCCCATGCTGGGACCGCAACTGGGAGTCTGGCGTAACGGTAGCCTCGCCTTCGCCGTGGGCTGGCTGCTGCTCGCCCTCGTCTTTCCACTGGCCCGCCTCGCCTGCACAGCCCGCACCTGGACCGAACTTCCCGGCGCCGTGGCCGCCGGACATGCCGCGCTGCTCAACACCCTGCTGACCGCCTTCGGCACTGCGACCGTGGTGACGTTGCTCGCCCTGTTTTTGGCCGCCGTGCCTGACCGCTCCCCTTCAGCACGGACCCGGTTGGGGGCGTCATGGCTCGGCCGGTTGGCATGGGTGCCATTCCTGCTCCCTGGCGTGTTTCTCGGCGTCGTCCTCATCGCCCTGTTCAACCGGCCCGCCCTCTCCGCCATCTACCAGAGTCTCGCGATCGTGTTCGTGGCGCTGGTGGTTCGTTATGCCGCCCCGGGCACCATGGCGATCGCGGCGGCTTTCCGTTCAGCGGACGCGCTGCTGGCGGATGCCGCCAGTTCGCTCGGCGCGTCCCGCTGGCGGGTTTTTCGCGACACGGTGTGGCCGCAGCTCGTTCCAAGCGTGATGACGGCGTGGTATGCGGTCTATCTGCTGTGCCTGTGGGATGTCGAAACGGTCGTGCTGATCCAGCCACCCGGCGGTGAAACGCTGGCCCTGCGCATTTTCAACCTGCTCCACTACGGCCATGCCGCGCAGGTGAATGCGTTGTGTGTGGTGATGATCGGATTGGCTGTGGCGCCGCTGGCGCTCTGGAGAATGTGGCGCGGGTTCCGACTTCAAGGTTCAGCGATCCTTGGGCTGGGCATCGGCATGGGCGTTTTGCTCATGGGCTGTTCACCGGCTCCGGACACCGCCTCCACTCCGCTTACCTCAAAGTTGTTCTCCGCGGTGCAGGTCATCGGTTCGCGCGGGGTTGCGCCGGGGCAGTTCAACAAGCCGCGTTCGCTCACCTGCGACCGCGACGACAACCTCTACGTGGCC
>CAIJLV010000114.1 GCA_903821635.1 uncultured Verrucomicrobiota bacterium
AAGGTGAAACCACCGTTGTCTGGCAGCGACAGGCTGACGAAGATGAGGTCGGGCAATTGCTGGCTGCAGTAATCCACGGCTTCACCCGTTTGGGAGCGCCCCTGAGTCACCCAAGTCGTGTCGGATAATCCCGACTTGATTTGGTCCAGGATGGCGGGCTTGTCGTCTACCACCAAGAGATTGAGCGAATCATCAAACCGGCGGGCCCGGGCGACGGTTTCACCCTTGGGCTTGAGATCAATGACCCGGCCTACGCGTTCGACGATGAGCTCCTCTTTGAAGGGTTTGATCAGGTAGTCGCGCACGCCCAGTTTGGCGATCTTGAGCACGTTTTCCCGGCCGGCCTCGGCGGTGAGCATGATCACCGGAATGTTACGCAGGTCGGGATGGGTCTTGAGCTTCGAAAGCATTTCCGCGCCATCCATGATGGGCATGGTGAGATCGAGAATGATGATGTCGGGCTGTTCGCGGCTCGCTACGGCCAAGCCTTCGACGCCGTTGCCGGCTTCAAAGACGTCGCAGTCAAAGGTTTTGAACGCCTTCGCAACAATCAGACGAATCGTCTTGCTGTCATCAACCGTCAGAATTTTCGGTTTCATCGTGAGGGAGGATAATGGCGGGCAGGGGTTACGAGTGTTTGAGCATGACTTCGACGCCGAGATGGTCGCCGTTGCAGTCGAAGAAAAAGACCCGTCGTTCGGCGGAGCTGACCGGCTCGATGCTGAAGTTGGAGCCACGGATGATGGATGGGATCGTCAGCACACAGGGCATGCCGCGATCGGAGAGGCGGGATTTCAGTTGGCCCACCACCATGTTGGCCATCTCGCCCATGGCGTCGTTGACCATTTCGTCCCCGTCGATTTCAGCGGGCTCCATACCCAACAGACGCCCCGTCATGCGTTTCGCAAACGAATTGCTGGCGTAGAGGTAGACTACCCCGGTGGTTTTCCCGATGAAGCCCACGGCACTGGCAATGTGGCCTTCACCGGAGGAAAAATTCATGGGGTTGGAATTGGGTTGAGCTTTCAGGGTCAACATCGTGGTCATCACCTCTGTGACGGCCGAGGTTATCAACTGCTCGAGGTCCTCGATCATGATGTCTGGGTCATCGGCAGGATTTGCCGGGCACTTAAGGACCGGGTGCCGAGTATCGAAAACTTGGCAACCGCTTCACTACGGCTGGGTTTCGAGTGCCGGCGAGCCGAGGTTGGGGGCCAGGCCGGGGCCGGCGGTTAGCGCTTGAAATGCGAAAAGGGGTTAATTATTTCCCGCGGCCTGCCGATGGTTTTGTTGGCATGTTCGGGACCCCAATCGTCAAGACAGCCAGACCCCCGGTTATTTTGGAGCGCGCCGCCATCGAGTTGCGAATCATGAACTGCCCACGGCTTCCGTCGTTGGGCAGCATCAATGTCGCACTCCGGGAGCTGCTCTCCGCCGATAACCGCTATACTGGGCAAATCGCCGACGTCATCCGGCGCGACCCCAGCCTCACTGCGCGGCTCCTGCGGCTGGTGAATTCTGTCTATCACCGGCAGACCACCCCGGTGAACAGCATCGAGGAGGCGGTGTTTTATCTCGGCACCCGCCAGATTCGCCAACTCGCCATGATCACCCCGGTCATCGACGACTTCCAAAAGCTGACCGGGCGCACCCAGTTCGTGTGGCGCAGTTTCTGGCAGCACTGCATCGCCACCGCGCTGCTGACCCGCGAAGTCATCAACGTCTCTGGAATCCAGCCGGAGGATGCGGATTACGTCGCCGGCTTGGTGCATGACGTGGGCAAAATCATCATGGCCGCGTGTTTCGGGGAAAAATTTGTCGTCATTCACCAACGCGCCGCCATTGAGAGCAAGAGCCTGCGCGAGATCGAAATTGAGGTCTTGGGCATTGATCATGCCGAATTGGGCGCACTCTATCTCCAGCACCATTCCTTGCCGGAAGTGATGATCGAGACCGCCCGGCACCACCACAGCCCCGAGTTGGCGCGCAAAACCCCCCGGGTGGTCGCGGCCGTGCAGATTGCCAACCTCCTCGTGCATGCCGCCAAGATCGGGGTCAGCGGCAATAATGAGCCCGTGAGCGAACTCGAGTGGGTCAATGCCTCCGGCTGGAATATCCTCCTGCCCGGCGCTGACGACGAAGTGCGAGCGGTGGCCGCCGGCCGTCTTCGGACCGAAATCGAGCGACTCCCCAGCCTCATCGAAGGGCTGGTTTAGTCGGCCCCCAACCGGTCGCCGTGCCACGATCAGGCCCGCCGCGATCGAACACACCGCGCTGGTTGCCGCATTGTTCCTGGACCTAGCGCCCCGAATTGGCCTCGCCTAGCTCAGACTGTCGGTCCTGAGCTTTGGGCGCGCTGAGTCTCCGATGCTCCCGCACCTCCGCCTTTCTCCCGGCTTGGCCCCAGCCAGCGCCCAACGCCGCCGCTTGAGTGGGTTCGCCTCTCCAGGGGTGCCCCAATGCAAACTGGCCGCGCCGGCGGGCCGATGACTGGGACGGCGACGGGATGGCCCCGTGCATGCAAAAAACCACGGCGGCCGCCGTGGTTTGCAGGGGTGAGTTGAGGGACGTGCTGGCTGCCCCCATGCAGCAAGCGCTCAGAAGTCCTTGAAGTCGTCTTCGCCGGGCAGGGCCAAGGCCGTGGCGCGGGCTGCGTGGCCATTGGTGCCGGGGGCGACCGGTCGGGTGGCGGTGGCGGCGGGGACATGCCCGGATTTGCGGGGCTTGGCGGCGGATTTGTCCGCGCGGGGGGCCGGGGGCCGGTGGGTGGGGGACGGCGCGACGTTGTGGCTCGTCTTGGCGCTGCCGACCAGTTTCTCTAGTTCGGCGACAGTCTGGCTGACCGAGACAGCCTGGGAGTTGAGCTCTTCACTGGCGGAGGCGGCCTCTTCAGCGGTGGCGGCGTTGGACTGGGTGATCTTGTCCATTTGGGAGACGGCCACGCTGACCTGCTGGATGCCTTGGGACTGCTCGTTGGAGGCCAGCGCGATTTCGGCGACCAACTGATCCACGTCCCGGGTTTTGCCGGCGATTTGGGTGAAGCTGACGGCGACGCGGGTGCTGATCTGGACGCCGCGTTCGCTCTTGCTGATGGCGTCCTCGATCTTGAGGGCGGTTTCCTTGGCGGATTTGGCGCTGCGCTGGGCGAGGTTGCGCACCTCGTCGGCGACGACGGCGAAGCCCATGCCAGCCTCGCCGGCGCGGGCCGCTTCCACGGCGGCGTTGAGGGCGAGAATGTTGGTCTGGAAGGCGATTTCGTCGATGTCCTTGACGATCTTGGCCACCTCGGCGGAGGAAGCGCGAATGTCGTTCATGGCGGACTCCATCTCGACCATGTCGGTGGTGCCGGTGTCGGCCGCCTGGCGGGTCTGGCCGGCCAACTCCTTGGCCTTGGCGGCGGCCTCCGCGTTGCGGCGGACCATGCTCGTGATTTCTTCCAGCGAAGCGCTGGTCTCCTCCAAACTGGCCGCCTGCTCGCTCGCGCCCTCCGC
>CAIJLV010000115.1 GCA_903821635.1 uncultured Verrucomicrobiota bacterium
GTGTTGCCGGACAACGTGCTTTTTGAAGGCGGCGCGGGCGAAACCATCCGGCGCGAACTGCTCATGCAGGCGGACGTGCATACGCTACTGCGGCTGCCCACCGGCATCTTCTACGCGCAAGGCGTGAAGGCGAACGTCCTGTTCTTCGACCGCAAGCCCGCCCAGGAAAAGCCGTGGACGCAGAAGCTCTGGATCTACGACCTGCGCACGAACCTGCATTTCACGCTCAAGGAAAACACGCTGAAGCGGAGTGACCTCGACGACTTCGTGAATTGTTATTTTGGAAGACCCGGATCGACACCTCTCCCCGGTCGAGGCGGAGAGGGAGGAGCTTCGCGGCACAATCGCGTCGAGACGGAGCGCTTCAAGAGTTTCACCTACGAAGAGCTGGCCAAGCGCGACAAGGTGAACCTCGACATCTTCTGGCTCAAAGACGACGCGCTGGAAGAATCGGCCAACCTGCCCGCCCCCGAAATCATTGCCGCCGACATCACCGCCGATCTCGAAGCCGCGCTGGAGCAATTCGCGACGATCGCGGAAGATTTGCGCTAGCCCCGAACGTCGTGCGCCCCGAGGCGGGCTCCGGAGGCAGGCTTCCACATCGGGTTTGCATCCGCGCCGGCTCGGGACACCTTCGGCCCACGATGCCTATTGCTCCTAGCGGCCGGCCGGCCGCGTTGGGTCCGGTGACTGCCGGTGTGCCGAAGAAAATTCGGCCGTCCAAGTTTACCCCCCTTTCCAAGCCCGGGGTGGCCGCAACCGCCGCCCCGGCGAAGCCTGATTTCACCTTCAGCCTCAAGCCTCGGGAAATCGCCCGGCATCTCGACCGGTTTGTCATCGGACAGACCGAGGCCAAAAAAGTCCTCAGTGTCGCCTTGTGCGACCATTTTCAACACGTCCGCCTGACGCGCGAAGGCCAAGCCGCCCCTTATTACCAGAAGCAGAACGTCCTGCTGCTTGGTCCCACCGGGGTGGGCAAAACCCACTTGATCCGCTCGGCGGCGGAACTGATCGGCGTCCCCTTTGTGAAGGCGGACGCCACGAAGTTCAGCGAAACCGGCTACGTGGGCGGCGATGTCGATGACCTCGTGCGCGATCTCTACCGGCGCGCCGGCAACGACGCTCGCAAGGCGGAGCACGGCATCATCTACCTCGACGAAGTGGACAAGCTGGCGACTCGCGAACAGGGCGCCGGCCGCGATGTGTCTGGCCGGGGCGTGCAGACCAACCTGCTCAAACTCATGGAAGACGGCGAGGTGCCCCTGACCGCGCCGAGCGACATGACGGGCCAGCTGCAGGCCGCGATGGCCGCCATGCGCGGAAGCGGGACGAGCAATCCGGAAACCCTCAACACGCGCCACATTCTCTTCATCGTCAGCGGCGCCTTTTCCGGCATCGCGGAACTCGTCCGCCGGCGGTTGGTGGCGGCACCGCTCGACCCGAAGAATCCGCGCCCCGAGACCCAAGGCACCGACCGGTTGTTCCAACAAGTTTCGACCAGCGACTTGATTCAATACGGTTTGGAACCGGAATTCATCGGCCGCCTACCGGTCCGGGTGGCGTGCCACAGTCTGGACACCGACGACCTGTTCAACGTCCTGCGCAAGAGCGAGAGCAGCCTGATCCACCAATATGAGCGGGCCTTCAGCGCTTACGGCATCACCTGCACGTTTGAGGATGATGGCCTGCGCCGGTTGGCGGAATTGGCGACCGGCGAAAACACCGGGGCCCGGGGTTTGATGACCGTCTGCGAACGGGTGTTCCGCGACCTCAAGTTCCGGCTGCCCTCGAGCCGGGTGAAGCAATTCAAGGTGACGGCGGAACTGGTGGCAGATCCGGCCGGAGCGTTGAAACAACTGCTCCGCAGTTGAGGCGCACGGCTGGGGCTCAACCCACGCGGAACGAGGCGCTCGGGAAACGCGCTTGCAGGGCTCCCAGTCCGGCGGCACCCACCACCAGAGCGGCGGTGGACAAGGCATCCGAGTCGGTGGCGCTCGCCGCGACGACTGCGGCGTAACGGGCGCCGGTGACCGGGGTGCCGCGCCGGGGATCAAGGACGTGCCCCAATTCTTGGCCGGCGGCGTTGCGAAACGCCTTGCCCCAGCCGGCGGAGACGGACAGCGACTGATCCACAAGTAAGACCACGCCGGCTTCTGGCAGGGCAATTTTCCAGCCGGGCTCATCGGGCGGCGCACCCAAACCGATGACAGTGCTGGTGCCCCCGTGCAGCAGGGCGGAGGTGACGCCCGCTTCCCGCAGCAGGTCAGCGGCTCGGTCGAGGGCGTATCCTTTGCCCACGCTGCCCAAATCCAACTGCACGCCCGGGCGGGTAAATCGAACCGTGCCGGCGGCGGCATCCAGTTCCACCAAATCCGGACCGACACACTGCCGGGCGGCGGCCAACCTCTCGGCCGCGGGCTCGGCGCCGAGCCCGCCCATAAACCCCCAAGCACGGACCAACGCGCCGGCGGTGAGGTCGAACGCACCGTCCGTTTGGCGTGTGAGGGCAAAGGCCCGTTGCAGTAGACGAAAGGTTTCCGGCGCAATCCGCACCGGGCCGGCGGCGGCGTGGGCATTTAGCCGGGCGATGTCGGTCTGCGGCCGGTAGAGGCTCAGGAGATTTTCGAGGCGATCCACCTCCTCGAGGGCTTCCTCGGCGGCGGCGCGCAGGGCGGGCGGATTCGGTCCGTGCAGGACAAATTCAAAGCGCGTCGCCATCGCGTGGCGGGCCACGAGCACAGGAGGAGGGAAAGGCACGGGGAGCAAGGGTTCTGGGCGGTTTCGACTCGGTCGCGCTAGGCGCAGGCGGCCCGGCGCGCACGCCCGAAAGCACAACGCCGGCTCCCTGACGGAAGCCGGCGTGCAAGCTAGCGGACCCAGTTCAGGACAGGGCCGTGGTGCCGTAGTCGAGGGCTTTGATTTCGCGGCCCAAGCCGTCGGTCACCTTGCGGGTGGCGGCGTCGAAGTAGCACATCACCCCGAGGCGTTCGCTGGTTTCGGCCAGCGAGATCACGGTTTGCACTTTGACGGCCAGATCGATGCCGGCGTTCTGCGCTTCCTGACCGCGGATGGCGCGGAAGAAGTTGCGGTGGTGATTGGCGACGCTCTCCGTGTTTTCGCCGGTGAAGGCTTCGCTGGTCACGGGGTCGATATCTTCGGCAAACGGCCGCTCGGGCTTCAGTTCCACCTTGTTGCCCGCCATCGTGAGCGTGGCCTTGTGGCCGCGGATCATTTCTTGCGTGCCCTGCTCGTTCACGGTGCTGGAAGTGATGTGCATGAGCATGCCGTCCGGGAATTCGGCGATCAACTGGGTGATCTCGGGGACGTCGCGCATGTAGGCGGTCTTGGAATCACCTTCGGACTTCAGGTCGGTGCCCACCTTCTTGCTGCCGACGCACGCGACCCGCACGGGGAATTGGGGGTTGCCCGTGGCGAGCATGTAGGGATGCAGCTTGTGCGGGAAGAGGTCACCGAGCAGGCCGGAGCAGTAGGGCTGATACTTGCGCCAACGGAAGTAGTGATCGGGGTTGAAGGGGACCTGCTTCTTGATCTGCGTGCCCATCCAAGCCGCCCAATTCAAATCCTCCGGCGTGCACCACTTCTGAATCGTGTAGTTCCATTCGCCCTTCGGGTTGTTCCGCATGTAACTGCCCTGGCTCATGACGACCGGGCCGATCTTGCCGGCGCGAATCCACTCGGCGGCCTTGTGCCACTTTTTGTCCGAACAGCCTTGGGAACCAACCTGCACGAGTTTGCCGGTGCGCTGGCAGGTATCGAGGATTTCAAAGGCTTCGCTGAGGTGCCGGGTCATCGGCTTCTCCACGTAGACGTGTTTGCCGGCCATCATGGCGTCCACGGTGATCCGGGTGTGCCAATGGTCCACCGTGGCGCAGAAGATAACGTCGATGTCCTTGCGCTCGAGCATCCGGCGGTAGTCCTCGTGGCCTTCGCATTGCGGGCCGGCCTTCTTTTTGGCGACTTCCACGCGGTGCTTGGACACGTCGGCGACGGCGGCGAGCGCAATGTTGTTGGCCGATTCATCCACATCCTTGCAGATGCTGACGTGGGCGCCGTAGCCCTGGCCGCCGACCCCGGCGAAACCGCAGACGATCTTGTCGTTGGCGCCGATCACGCGGCCCGCATAGGGCGCCACACCGGACTTGAGGCTGGACTGGACGCCACCGGAGGCGGTGGCACAGCCGACCAGAGAGGACGCCGCGCCGGCCACCGTAGCGGCGGCGGTGGCACGTTTGAGGAAATCTCGACGGGTGGAGCCGGCAGAAGCCGGCGCCGGGTTGGAATTTGGCTTGGACATAAGCTTGCTGTGCTTTTCTGAGTTCGTGGGAGCGGACGCAGGCTATCGCCCGGGGATTCGAGGTCAATTGGGAAGCCGGCGCGAAGCCTGTCGATTCAACACGTCCGTCTCGCCCGGTTGGGGGAGCGGCAGGGTGAAGCTGAAGGTGGCCCCGCGGTTGGGTTCACTCGTCACGGTGATGCGGCCGCCGTGTTCGACGACGATGCGTTCGCAGATGGCGAGCCCGAGCCCGGTGCCGTGCGCCTTGCCGTGGGTGACAAACGGCTCGAAAACGTGGGGCAACACGTCGGGCGAAATGCCGGGACCGTTGTCGCTAAACTCCGTCTGGACAGAATCGGCGGTGAACTGAAACCGCAGGGTAATCCGCCCCTCGGTCCGGTCGGACAAGGCGTCGAAGGCGTTCTGGGCGAAGTTGGCGAACACCCGGGTAAACCGCGGCGGATCCAATCGCACCGAGACGTCGGGCAAGGGGCCGACCACCTCCACCTGGATTCCGCGCCGCACGGCTTCCGGCTGTAGTTCAAAGAGGACTTCGCGCAGAAATTCCGCGTAACTGACCTTGGGCAAAACCACTGAGGCTGGCATCGCGCGGGTGAAATCGAGCAACTCCTGCATCATGCGGTTGAGCACCTCGACTTGTTTGCGGATGCGGTCCCGGGCCTCACACCGTTGCGTCGGCGTGGCGCGCTCCTCGGCGGCGAGATCCGCGGCGATGCCAATGACGTTCAACGGATTCCGAAAATCATGAACGATGCTGCGGGCCAGCCGCTCAACCAAAGTAAGGCGTTCGGCGCGCAACGATTCGGTGAGGAAGCGGCGGTTGAACTCGCGGATGCGCAGACTCGCATCGCGCACCAGCGAAGCGGCCAATTGCGGCGAACGCTGCAACAACGCCGTGACCGTGGCGGCGGGCACAAAGGTGAGCTCAACCGCCGTGAGCGCCTTGGCACTGGCCGAACGCGGCCCCCCGTCAAAGACCGCCATTTCCCCAAAGTGATCGCCGGGCTCCAGCCGCATGAGCAGGTATTCCCGGTCGGTCGGCGAAGCCACCGAGATGTCGATGGTGCCGGCGTGCAGGATGTAAAGCCCGTCCCCCAGTTCGCCCTCCCGAAAGAGAATCGTGCCCGCCGGGGCCTGCTGACTTTCCGAGTGGGCGCGGACAAATTCGACCTCGTCGGGTTGGGTATGACGAAACAGCCGTGAACTTTCCAAGCGCACCATACCACCAGTCTAACCCAAGGCCGGGGCCGCGGTAAAGCGGGCGCCGGTGACCGCGCTGAAAGAGGGCGAGATCCCAAACCCAATTGGCGGTAACGGAACCGCTCCGGCGCCCGCCTAACCAGCAGGCAGCCGCCAAGACTGGGCAGTCCCGCGGGCCCACCGCTCACGCGCTGGGGGAACGCGAGTTGACCGCTACGTTCAGGAAAACATTGAGTGCAGCAGACAACTTTAATCCGGAATTCACTCGGCGCCTCAATCCGCTCGGCGCGGGGCGCCGCTTACCAAATCTGGGCGCGCTCAGCGGGCTTCCGGAACCACGGCGACTGCTCGCTCTGCGGCCAAGCGGCGTAGAACTCGGGCAAGTTCACGTGCGGCCCGATGCCACGAAATTGCCCCGGTGAATGCGGGTCCACCACCAGCCGGCGCTGCAATTCGGCTTCGCGCCAGTTCACCCGCCACAATTGGGCGAGGCTGAGAAAGAAGCGTTGTTCGGGCGTAAAACCGTCGATCGTCTTCCGCTTGGCCGGATCTTTGGCCAAGGCCCGTTGCAGCGCCTCAAACGCGATGCTGGTGCCCCCGAGATCGGCGATGTTTTCGCCCAGCGTGAGTTGGCCGTTCACCTTTTTGCCGGGCAGGGCTTCATAGGCGCCGTATTGGTCGACCACTTTCTGCACGCGCCGGTCGAATTCCTGGCCGTCGGCGGCCGACCACCAATCCCGGAGGTTGCCGTCGGCATCGAATTTCCGGCCCTGATCGTCGTAGCCGTGGGTGATTTCGTGGCCAATCACGACGCCGATGGCGCCGTAGTTCACCGCGTCGTCGAGTTCGAGATCGAAGAAGGGCGGTTGCAGGATGCCGGCCGGAAAGACGATTTCATTGAGCGCCGGATTGAAATAGGCGTTCACCGTCTGCGGGGTCATTTCCCATTCGCCGCGTGCCACGGGTTTGCCGATGCGGGCGGCTTGGCGCCGGGATTCAAACTCATGCGCGCGCTGCACGTTGCCGAGGTAGTCCTCGCGTTTGATGACGACCCCAGAGTAGTCGCGGAACGTGTCCGGATGCCCAATCTTGTGGGTGAAACGGTCAAACTTCTTCAACGCCTCCTGCCGCGTGGCGGGGCTCATCCACGCCAACTGGGTCAAGCGGTCGCGAAACACGGCGCGCACGTTGGCGATGAGTTCCGTCATGCGCACCTTGGCGGCCGGCGGGAAGTGCTCCGCCACGTAAAGGGAGCCGAGGGCTTCGCCGAGGCTGCCATCCAGCACCTTCGCGGACCGCTGCCAGCGGGGTTCCGGGCGCGGTTGGCCCCGCAGCACCGTGCCATAAAAGCGGAAGGATTCGTCTGCCGCCGCGGCGTGCAACTGCTCCGCACTGCTCCGCACCAAGTGCCAGCGCAGGTAGTCGGCCCAAACCGCCCCATCCCGTTCTCCCGCCAAGCGGTTGAGTTCCTTGAAGAATTCGGGCTGCCCGACGATGACCGACTCCAAGCCCCGGATACCGGCGGCGCGGAAGTAGGCGGGCCAATTAAGCGTGGGCGTCAGTTGGTCCAACGCGTCGAGGCTGAGCTTGTGGTAGTTCTTCTCGTCATCCCGCAGATCGGTCCGGGAGCGGGAGGTTTTCGCGAGTTCGGTTTCCAGCGCCACGACACGTTCGGCGGCCGCTTGGGCCGCGGCGGCGGAATCGCCCAGCAACTGGAACATCCGGGCGATGTGCCGACGGTATTCGTCGCGTTGTTCCGAAAAACCTTCGGCCAAATAGTAATCCCGGTCGGGCAATCCGAGCCCGCCTTGCCAGAGGTGCAGCGCGTAGACGGAGCTATTTTTGGCGTCGGGCTGCACATACAGGCCAAAGGCCGCGCCGATGCCCCGGCGATGCCAGTCGGCGAGCAAGTTCATGGCGTCTTCCGGAGTGCGCAGGGCGGGCAGACGCGCGAGTTCGCCGTCGAGGGGACTGAACGCGAGTTGCTCCAACCGGTTCGTCGCCATGGCCGAGGCGTAAAAATCACCCACCTGCCGGCGCACCGAACCGACCGGCGCCGTCACCTCGCGCCCGACGGAATCCAACAGCGAGCGGATCAACGCCCAATTGCGCTCCTGCAATTCATCGAACCCGCTCCAGCGCGCCTTGTCGCCGGGCACGGGGTTTTGCTTCTGCCAACTGCCCGTGGCGAACTGGTAGAAATCCAGCGCCGGATCCGCCGCCCGATTGAGATAGTTGGTCGAAAAACGCGGCACCGCCGGCAGGCTTTCCGCCGCGGAAAGCCGAGGAAAACCACTCGTCAAGGCGAGCGCCGCCAACACGGGCAGGCGGAAAGACAAACTGCGCAACATGGCGGCAAACTGCCCGGACGGAAACCAGACGCAAGCCGGCAAGCCAAGCGCGCCGCCTTTCCGGCTCCCGCGCCCACCCCGGAACCGACTGCTCAGCAACTGGTGGGGACGGCTTGCAACACCTTCACGCAGTGCGGCACGGCACCGACTACGAAGCTCAGGCACTCGACCGCGCCGGCCGGTTTGCCGGGCAGACAGATCACCAACGCTTGGTCCACCTCCGCCGCTAGGCTGCGCGAGAGGATCGCGTTTGGGGTGATCGCCAGCGACTTCATGCGCATTGCCTCGCCAAAACCGGGAATCTCCCGGGTGGCAATTGCCAGCACGGCCTCCGGCGTCACATCGCGCCGGGCCACCCCGGTGCCGCCGGTGGTGAGGATCAGGTGGCAGCCTTTGTTGATCAGTTCCCGGATTGCGCGCTGGATATCCCGTTTTTCGTCGGGCACGAGCAATTCGGCCACGACCTTCCAGTCGTAACCGGCCGCAGCGGCTTTTAAGGCCGGGCCGCCGAGATCATCGTATTCGCCCCGGGCGGCGCGGTCGGAGATGGTCAGAATTCCGGTCTGAATTTGCATGGGGAACAGCAAAGAAGTCCGGCGGCCCAAGTTCCAAGCGCAAAGTGCGCGTGCCCCCCCCGAGATAACCGAAAAACCACAGGAAGTTGGTGCGGACGAGAGGACTTGAACCTCCACCCCTTGCGGGACCAGATCCTAAGTCTGGCGCGTCTGCCATTTCGCCACGTCCGCGACGCCCCCTAAGCAAAGCGACGTCCTGCCCCCGGTGCAAGCCTCACCGTTAAACCAACTTTGCCCTTTGCACTTCGCACCCGGAACTTTGAACTCCACCGTATGTCTTCGTCCGCCCCGCTGTCCGCCCGCGTGGAACGCATCCTGGCCGCCACGCCGGTGCATGACATCCACACGCACCTTTACGATCCCGGCTTCAGCTCGCTGCTGAGCTGGGGCATCGACGAACAGCTCACCTACCACTACCTCGTCAGCGAGTCGTTCCGGCAGATGGACGTGCCGTTCGACCGCTTCTGGAGCGCCCCGAAGATCGAGCAGGCGGACTTCATCTGGAACGCCCTGTTCGTCGAACATTCGCCCGTGTCCGAAGCCTGCCGCGGCGTGCTCACCACGCTGAATGCGCTCGGGATCGAACCGCGAAAGCACGACCTCGCGTCGTTGCGGAAATGGTTCGCCGCGTGGAAGCCGGCCGACTTCGTGGAACGCGTCCTGTCGCTGGCGAACGTCGCCTCCATCGGCATGACCAACTCGCCGTTCGACGACGAGGAACGCGCCTATTGGAACGCCAACCTGTCGCGCGACGCCCGTTTCCGCGGCGCCCTGCGCATCGATCCGCTGATCCTCGGCTGGGCCGAGGCCGCTCCGCGGCTGCGCGGGTGGGGTTACGCCGTCGGCAACGAACTGAACCAGGCCACCGCCGACGAGGTGCGCCGCTTCCTCGCCGACTACACGCGGAAGTATGGCGCCGGCTACTGCATGGTGTCGTTGCCGCCGACCTTCAGCTACCCCGCCGCCGGCGACACCGCGTGGCTCATCGACCACGCCGTGCTGCCGCATTGCCGCGACCACGGCCAGCCGTTCGCGCTGATGATGGGCGTGAAACGCGCCGTGAACCCGCTCCTCCGCATGGCCGGCGACGGCGTGGGCCGCAGCGACCTGACCGCGCTCCAGAACCTCTGCGCGGCCAACCCGGAGAACCGCTTTGCCGTCACCTGCCTGGCGCGGGAGAACCAGCATGAATTCGTGGTGCTCGCGCGGAAGTTCCGCAACCTGCACCCGTTCGGCTGCTGGTGGTTCACCAACACGCCGCAGCTCATCGAGGAGATCACCACGATGCGGCTGGAACTGCTCGGCACCAGCTTCACCCCGCAGCACAGCGACGCCCGCGTGCTCGACCAGCTCATCTACAAGTGGCAGCACTCGCGCGCCCTGCTCGGCCGCTGCCTGGCCCGCAAATACGAAACCCTCGAAGCCGCCGGCTGGCCCGTGACCGACGCGGAGATCCAACGCGACGCGACGGAACTGCTCGGCGGAGGGTTTGCAAGGTTTTGCGGGAAGTGAGTAAGGGCCCTTGCCCTATTGAGCCAATACATCGTTTGCATCAACAGTGGTCTGCTTCGCCGAACCCAAATGTCCCAAATCCACATTCGGAAAATGATAGAAACGCGCAGTGACTACGCCGGGCGGTCGTGGTCCTACGATTTCCGGTCGATTCCCAAGAAATGCGAGGAAGAGGCTGTTTCCAAAACATGCCTCGGTCTGCTGGAGGGGATGGCTCCAATCGCCAAACAGTGGAGCAACGCGGCAAACTCCGAGTGGATTTCGCGGATCTATTTCGCTGCAAAAATGATCCTCAGTTCATCAGTAATGGCTCAAAGCTTGGAGTTTGCGACGGCAAAGAATCTCCGGTCAGTGACCTCGTATTTGGACTACTACACGGTGTTCAATACGCTTCGGGCTATCCTGCTAACCAATCCGCACGTCGCTTGGGAGGATGGTAAACTGTTGGAGGCGACACACTCGAAGACGATCAATGTTGCAGTTAGATTAGTTGGCCAGTTCGACAAAGGGGTCGCTGTGGTGGCAAACGAATATATCACCCACTTGAAGGCGTTTCGGGAACTTATCTCCTACCGAGCGCCGTCAAGTGGCGATGCCTTTCCAAGGCCGGCCATCGACGTTATCGACATGTGCCGCCTGTTTGCAGAGATCGCTCAAATGCAATCCGAACTGGTCGAGGTTTCAATCCACAAACATGTCGAAGGAGTCTTCACGCTTTCCGACGAAGCAATCGATCGAATCTGCAAGATGGAAATCGATGGCTTCACATTCTTCGACAAGGAAGACCGCTATCGGATGGGATACCTACAGCGAAAATACCCACTCCCAGCCAACATTCTCCACATCATGTCCGAAGGGCACGTTGAGGACTTTTTTGGTTCGTGGTGCGCCAAGGAAGATGGTGACGGACTGTTCAATCCTGACACCAACTGGCGAATCCTATTTGATGTGCCGTAGCCCGAGAAGTGGCCGGCCTGCCGCTCGACTGGCTGCACTTTCGTAGATCTTCGCCCCAATGCCCCTCTCAGCCCGCTACGTCCACACCAACCTGACGACCCGCGACTGGCGCCGGCTCGTGCGGTTCTATTGCGACGTCTTCGGCTGCGTGCCCCAGCCGCCAGAACGCGATCTTTCCGGTGCTTGGTTGGACTCACTTACCGCGTTGCCGGGCGCCCACCTCACCGGCCTGCATCTGCGGCTGCCCGGGCATGGTGACCATGGCCCGACGCTGGAAATCTTCAGCTACGACCAGATGGTCGAGGGCACCCGCCCGGTCGTGAATGAACCCGGCTTCGGCCACCTCGCCTTCCAGGTCGGCGACGTGGCGGCCGCCTTGGACGCCGTGCTCGCCGCCGGCGGTTCCGCGGTGGGCGGAATCAGCTCCACCGACGTGCCGGGCGTGGGCCGGTTGTGCGTGGTCTATGCCCGCGATCCGGACGGCAACATCCTCGAGCTCCAGAGCTGGAGCTGAACGAGTCCCAGACCGCGGTTGCCAGTGAGTTCAGGACCGAGTCTGCTGCGGGGCAACTTACCCGCGCATGCACCTTCGTCCCGTCTGCCTCCCGGACCGCCGCGGCTTCACGCTGATCGAGCTGCTGGTCGTCATCGCCATCATTGCCATCCTCGCCGGGATGCTCCTGCCCGCACTCGCCAAGGCCCGGGCCAAGGCCAACGAGACGTATTGCCTCAACAACCAGAAGCAGATCGGCCTCGCCGTCGCGATGTATTCCGGCGACTACGCGGCGCGCTTTCCGCTCGTGAAGAACTGGGGCCGCGCTTGGGGTGCCGACCACGCGCTGCGCACCGACGATAAGTGGCTGCCTGAACTGCTGGAGCCCTACCTGACGCGCAACGGCAATCGGCCGACCAATTATTCTGCCAAGGTGACCACCGTCCCCAAGGCTGGCACGTTCACCTGTCCCGCCGGCATCAAGCAGAAGGATCCCGCCATTGCGACCATCAACAACCTGCTGCGCGACAACGACCATGTGACCTACATCTGGAACCACATCTTTGTGAAGAAGGATGGCACCTATGAAGAGAAGCGCCCGGTGAGCGGCCGGAAGGACAACGACGTGGCGAGTCCGAGCCGGGCGGTGCTGGCGTGGGAGATTCCGTATTGGAATTGGGACAAGTCCGCCCACGGCACGAAGCTGAACCTGATCTTTGCCGACAACCACGCCGCCGCGGAGAAGCGGCAGCGGGATGAATACGATTGGTGGGCCTACCACAGCCGGCGCGGCTGGGATGACGCCGAACTCACGGGCAAGACCGTGAAGCAGTAACGCTCCGGCCCGCTCCACGCTCCACGCTCAGGGCGAGACGGTGCGATAGAACCGCTGTGTTCCTTCCGTATCCGGAGCTTCAAACACGGCGTCGCCATTATCGTCCGTGTCCACTTCACCCAGCAGATTCCACGCCTCACCCAAGTGCGTGACGGCTTCCACGGAAACCCGGGTGCCTGGGAAATCCACGATGGAAATTTTCAGTTTACCGCCCTCCTTGAGGACGCCCAAGCGTCGGCCACGGAAACCAACCAAGTCCAATTCCAGCCACTTGTTGCCCCGCTTTTCAAACACCTGGTCCGCCGAACTTCCGGTAGTGGGCCCCAGATCGGGCACGATCAGGCCGGCAACATTGCCCGGCGTGGCGTGATCGAACTGGACCGAGTAGAAGAAATGCTCGGGCAGGAGGTTCGTCGCGTCGTAGCTGAAGTTAATGTTCACGATCCCGCCGTTTTGCAGCACCGCCATCTCCTTGGTGTAGATGAGTTCGCCCGGCAGGCCTTGGTTGTCCCGTTCATACATCCGAAACGTGAGCCCAGCGGTGGCCGCGTAGTTCGCATAGTATTCGAAGTTGATCCCCGCGAGCACCCGGTCCGAACCCGCGAGCGTGACGTCATCCGCCACTTCCCGGTCGGAAAAATAGCTGAAATTCTGCCCGGCCGGCACGGCATACGCCACGGAGGGCACGCTGGCCGGGCCGCCGTAGACCAGAATGGTCGCTTGGAAATTGGCCTCCAAGGACTGGGCATTCAAGGAACTGACGGCGACGGTGGTGAAGGCGGCGACCCAAGTGCGAACCGGAAACGACCTCATAGGCAGCACCTTATCCAAGAGCTCCCCAGGCGCCACTTACTAAAATTGGCTACCCTGACGTGGACACAGCTTCACCCGGCCCACGGCTAAATGGACCTTGGGCGGGCGGCACGGCCGGCCGGAGGCGCGACGACGGGTGATTTCACCTCGCGCCGCCGGCACTGGGCGCCTCAGGTCAGCGGCAGGGGTTGCTGATGTTGCCGTTGGTGGGCGGCGGCGATGAAACCCTTGAACAGCGGGTGCGGTTGGTTGGGTTTGCTCAGGAATTCCGGGTGAAATTGCGAAGCCACGTAGAACGGGTGCGCCGGCAGCTCGACGAGCTCCACGAGCGCATTGTCCGGCGTGGTGCCACTGAAGACGAATCCGGCCGCCTCATAGCGTTCGCGGTAGGCGTTGTTGAATTCGTAGCGGTGGCGGTGGCGTTCGCTGACGAAGAAGGCGCCGTAGAGCCGTTGCGCGCGTGAACCCGCTTTGAGTTCACATTCCTGGGCTCCCAACCGCATGGAGCCGCCCTTGCGTTTCACATGGCGCTGCGTCTCCTGTAGGTGGATGACGGGGTCAGGGGAGAGCGGGTTAAACTCGGTCGAATGGGCCCCGGCGAGGCCGAGCACGTTCCGGGCGAATTCAATCGAGGCGATCTGCATTCCGAGGCAGAGGCCGAGGTAGGGAATCTTGTTTTCGCGAGCGTATTGGGCGGCCCGAATCTTGCCTTCGATGCCGCGTTCGCCGAAACCGCCGGGGACGAGGATGCCGCCGAGATCTTTCAGGAGTTTTTCGCCGCCGGGTTTTTCCACCTCTTCGGCTTCGATCTGCTCGATCTGCACACCGCAGTCGTTGGCGATGCCACCGTGCTTCAGGGCCTCGTAGACGGATTTATAGGCGTCCTGCAGTTCGATGTATTTTCCAACGACGCCGATGCGGACGCGGTGTTGGGGGGCGACGATGCGGCGGATGACATCCTGCCAGGGGCCCATGTTTGCGGCGGGCACATCGAGCTGAAGCTGACGGCAGACCAAGTCATCCATGCGCTCGCGCTGGAGCATGAGCGGGACTTCATAAATGGAGTGGTCCACGTCCTTTTCTTCGATGACCGCTTCAAAAGGGACGTTACAGAACACGCTCAATTTTTGGCGGATCTCTTTGTTGAGCGTGTGTTCCGTGCGGCAGACGAGGAGGTTGGGCGCGAGTCCGATTTCGCGGAGCTTGGCGACGCTTTGCTGGCTGGGCTTGGTCTTGAGTTCGCCCGCGGCCTTGATGAAGGGGATGTAGGTGACGTGGATGAAGCAGACATTGTGCGGGCCGACTTCGAGGGCGAATTCGCGGATCGCCTCCAAGAAGGGCAGCCCTTCGATGTCGCCGACGGTGCCCCCGATCTCGGTGATGAGGACGTCGGCCTTGGTATCCTCCGCGAGCAGTGTGATGCGCCGCTGAATTTCGTCAGTGACGTGGGGAATGACCTGGACGGTCTTGCCGAGGTAAACGCCGTCGCGCTCGTTATCCAGCACCTGCTGATAAACCTGACCGCTCGTGGTGGCATTTTTGCGGCTGAGCTTGGTGTTGGTGAAACGCTCGTAATGCCCCAGGTCGAGGTCGGTCTCCGCGCCGTCATCGAGCACATACACTTCGCCATGCTGGTAGGGCGACATGGTGCCCGGGTCCACGTTCAGGTAGGGATCGAACTTCTGAAGCGCGACTTTCAGGCCGCGATTTTCCAGCAAAGTGCCGAGCGACGCCGCGGTGAGACCCTTGCCGAGGGAACTCACGACGCCGCCCGTGACGAAAATATACTTCATGGGTTTGCAGGCTCTCCGGCCGACAAGGGGGGAGGCCAGAAGAATCGCGCCCCCACCCGCCGGGCGGGGATTTTAATTGGGGCCAGTTTTCCCTGAAACAAACCTGCCGCTGGACGGGTGTTTGTGCCTCAATGACGCCGTCCGCGGACGGGCAATCGGATGAGTGACCCGGCCCAGTTTGAGCAAATGGTCTTGGCTTACCAAGACATGGTCTTCTCCACGGCCCTGCGCCTGCTCGGAAATGAAACCGAGGCGCAGGACGTGGCGCAGGAGGCTTTTGTCCGGGCTTGGAACCATTGGCATGAGCTCGCCGGCAGCCAGTCCGTCGGCGGCTGGCTGAAAACCGTTACCCGCAACCTCTGCCTCAACCACCTGCAACGCTATCGGGCTCGGTGGAAGATGTTCAGCGACCTCGGCGGCGAGAATGACGAAGGAGAAGCCCGGGAAATCGAGTTTGCCGCCCCCGAAACCCTCGAACAAACCCTCCTGACCGTCGACCAGCGGGAATTGATCGAAGACGCCCTCACCAAGCTGCCCAACGACCAGCGCATCGCCTTAGTGCTCTACCACTTCGAAGACTTGGACTACGCGGAGATCGCCCAGCAACTCGGCGTTTCCCTCGGCAAGGTCAAGACGGACATCTTTCGCGCCCGCGAAGCCCTGCGAAAAAAACTGCAACCCGCCCGCGACTCCGTGGGTGTATAAACATAACGACGACGATGAATTCAGAACCGGCACAGCAGGATGCGGGAGGTAGAATCTCGGGGGGAACGTCCCTCCAAGAGCCTACGTCGGGCATCCAGTCACCGGCCCACTCCGCATGAAATCGAACCGTGAACCCAACGATCCGCTGGCCACTTGGGCGGACCAGACGCTGAAGCGACTGCCCAACCGGCGCGCCCCAGCCACGCTGATGCCCCGGGTGCTGGCCGCGCTCGCCCGGCAACGCGCGCTCCCGTGGTATCAACAACCCTGGTTCCGCTGGCCCCGCCACTTGCAGGCGCTCGCCTTCGTCTTGGGCGCGGCGCTACTGGCGAGTTTGGCTTGGTTCGTCATTCCGCACGGCGACGCCGTTTCGCTAACCGCCGCCAAACAAGCCGCCACGCAACTGGAATTGGTCAAGCCGGTGGCCACCACTTTTGACATCTTGGGCACCTTGGGACACGCCGGCACCCGGTTGGTAAAAAGCCTCTCCGGCGGGGCGCTCGCCACGCTGCTGGGCGGGGCCGCGCTGGTCTGGTGTTCCACCCTCGGCCTAGGCACCGCCGCCTGGCGCCTCTCCCACGATAACCACTGACAAACCGTGCGCATGAAGTCGATTTTGAAAGCCACCTTCCCCGCCCTACTGCTGGCGTTGGTCACCGTCTGGCCCACGACCCGCCTGCACGCCGCCGACCCGGTGGACCAGGTGGCCCAACGGGTGGTTGAACAGGCGTTGGAAAAGGTCGAAGCGGCCTTGGATCAGGTGGAATCGCAGGTTGAGGCCGACGACGAATCGGAGTTCGACTGGGGTGAACCGCCCAAATCCAGTGGTAAGGAAATCATCCTCACCGGCCAGTCGGTCACCGTCAAACCAGGCGAGGTTATCTCCCAAGTCGTGGTCACCCAAGGCTCCGCCACCATCGACGGCGACGTCACCGGCGATGTCGTGGTGATTCTCGGCAAAGCCCGCATCAACGGCCGCGTCTGGGGCAACGTCGTCAATGTCGGCCAAGGTCTCCTGCTGGGCCCTGGGGCGCGGATTCGCGGCGACGCCGTCGGCGTCCTAGGCGGCATCCGCATGGACACGAACTCGGTGATCGGTGGCACCGCCGTCGGCGTCGTGGGGGGCATCACCAAACTGGCCGGCGCCCAAGTTTTGGGCGAGGAAGTCCCCATCGCCTTCGGCAACTGGACCGGCCCCGATGGGCTCAACGTGCCGGCGTGGGTCAGCAACAGCTTCTACCAATTGGTGCTAAAAGCGCGCCCGCTGGCCTTGGATGTTGGCTGGGTTTGGGTCGTTTGGGCCATTTTCCTCGGCGTTTACCTGCTGCTAGGCCTGCTCTTCCCCGCCGCCTGCGAACTGACGGCGACCGTATTAAAGACCCGGGCACTGACATCGGTGCTGGTGGGCTTGCTGCTGATTCCGCTAATTCCGCTGGTGCTATTGATCCTGAGCGCCACCGGCGTGGGGTTGGTCGCCGTGCCGTTTCTGGTCGCGGCGCTCTTTGTAGCCGGCTTGGTGGGTAAGGCCGCCTTGTTCCTGCATCTTGGCAATGCGGTGGGGCGACAGTTTAAGACCCAATTTCCCCCGCTGTTGGCGATCTTGGTGGGCGCCGTGCCGATGACGCTGCTGTATTTGGTTCCCCTCCTCGGTTTGGTGATGCTTAAGCTCACCGACCTCTGGGCCCTCGGGGCGGCCACCCTAGCCTTGTTTGCGGGCTTCCAGAAAGAACGCCCAACCCAAGTCCCTCCCTCAAGCCCCGCGCCCGCGGCACCAACGACTGCGACCAGTCCTTTGAGTTCGAATCCCACCCCTACCCTTGTGCGAGCGATGGTCGTGCCCCCTGCCGGAGTGCCGGCCGAACCCGCCCCCTTGATGAGCGGATCCGAAGCCCCCCCGGTGACTCCCCTCGCCGGGGTGGCGGCGGCGGCAGACACGATTCCGGGCGAAGCCGCGCGGCCCGTTGAACCCCCTTTTAGCGCCCCGGCGGCTCCACAGTGGCCGGACGCCTTGACCCTGCCGCGCGTCGGCTTCAAGGACCGTTTCCTAGCCACCTGCATCGACTGGCTGATCCTGTTGATGGTGTGTGGGCCGCTCGGTTTGATGCGTTTCTTCATGCTGCTTTTCCCGGTTTACTTCGCCGCGATGTGGGTTTGGAAACAAACCACCCTCGGCGGCACGGTGCTCCGGCTGAAAGTCGTCCGCCTCGATGGCCGGCCGATGGATTGGCCCACGGCCGCTGTGCGAGCGGTCGGGGCGCTCTTTGGCACGTTGGCGGCCGGCTTAGGGTATTTCTGGTCGGGCTGGGACGCGGAGAAACAAGGCTGGCACGACAAGATTGCGGGCACCGTGGTGGTCAAAGTGCCCCAGGTAACCCCCTTGGTTTGAGCCAAGGGAGGCCCGGGATGACAATTGCACATTCCCCCGAGGTCGCCTACCTAGTCGCCCATGCGCTTCATCGGCAGCGTTTACGAAAAACTCCAACGGCACCCCAAACGGATCGTCTTCCCGGAAGGCACGGAACCACGGGTGCTCCAAGCAGCCCGCCAATTCCAGTCGCTGCGGTTGGGCGCGCCAATCCTCCTTGGTGACCGCAGTCAGGTGAAGGAGGCCGCCGCGGCCCTCAATGTGTCGCTGGAAGGCATCCGCATCATCAATCCGGCCGAGAGTCCCGACTTGGAAAGCTTCGTCCAACGCTTCCTCCTGTTGCGCCGCTCCAAGGGCGTGCAGGAACAGGAGGCCCGGGAGGCGATGACCCAAGTGAATTATTTCGGCGCGATGATGGTGGCGATGAAGCAGGCCGACGGCTTGGTCTCCGGCACCAATGAGATCTCCGGCAGCGTGCTCCGACCGCTGTTCCAGATCATTAAAGTCGCGCCCAAGACGACCACGGCGTCTTCCTGCATGGTCATGGAGGTCGAGGATACCCGCTTCGGGGAACGCGGCGTGCTGTTCATGGGAGATTGCGGCGTCATTCCCGATCCGACGGTGGAGCAACTCGCCGACATCGGCCTGAGCACCGCCCGCCTCGCCCGGCAAATCCTCAACGTAAAACCGCGCGTCGCCTTTCTAAGCTATTCCACGCACGGCAACTCCCAGCATCCCAGCATCCTCAAGGTCAAGGCGGCAACCGCCCTCGCCCGGCAAAAGGCTGATGAAGCGTTCTTTGAGGCGGAATTTGACGGTGAATTGCAGGTGGACGCCGCCCTCGTGCCGGAAATCGCGATGCGTAAACTGCCCAACAGCAAGGTGGCCGGTAAGGCCAACTGCCTGATCTTCCCCGATCTCAATTCCGGCAACGTCGCCAGCAAGCTCATCCAGCACATCGCCCGCGCTAACGCCTACGGCCAGATTCTCAACGGCCTCGACCGCCCCGCGGCCGACGTGTCCCGCGGCAGCAGCGCCCACGACATCCTCGGCGTCGCCGCGATCACCGGCTTGCAGAGCATCGAATACCAGAAGCTGTATCCGGGCGCCGGCGCGCACCTGCCGGGTGACCTCTGAAGAAAGAAAAATGTGAAATGCCTCAATTAAAAATGGGTTTGGCCCCGGGCGGGCCGGCCTCATTTTGAATTTTCCATTCCCAAATCTTTAATTCCGTCTCCCGTGCTGCTGAACACCAAAACCCCGCGCGTCTTCATCGCCGCCACGCGGCAGAACGACGGCAAGACCACCAACTCCCTCGGCCTGCTCGGCGCACTCCAGAAGCGGTTCGGCCGCGTCGGCTACATCAAGCCGGTCGGGCAGCGCTTCGTGGAGGTGGACGCCGAGAAGATCGACGAGGACTCGGTGCTCATGGACCGCGTCTTCAAGCTCAACTGCCCGCTCGTGGACATGTCGCCCATCGCGGTCGAGCCCGACTTCACCCGCAAATATCTCCAGACCGCCAACTGGGACACCTTGGTCAAACGGATCCACAAGGCCTTCGACCGCGTGGCGTGGGAAAAAGAATTCGTCCTCTGCGAAGGCACCGGCCATGCCGGCGTCGGCAGCGTGTTCGACCTCAGCAACGCCACCGTCGCCCGCCTGCTCAACGCCAAGGTCGTCATCGTCACCCGCGGCGGCATCGGCCTGCCCATTGATGAAGTGAACCTCAACCGCGCCCTCTTCGAAAAAGAAGGCGTCGAAGTCATCGGCGTCATCCTCAACAAGGTGCTGCCGGAAAAACACGACTACATCACCGAATTCGCCGAAAAGGGCCTCAAGCGCAAAGGCCTCAAACTACTCGGGGTCGTGCCGCACCAGCCCATCCTATCGAGTCCAACCATGGATCTCGTCCGCGACGTGCTGGACGCCGAAGTCCTCAACCTGGAGCACCACAGCCATAACATCATCACCCGCGTCGTGATTGGGGCTATGGGCGCCCCCCGCGCCGCCAAGCTGTTCCGCCCCGGAGTGCTCCTCATCACACCCGGAGACCGGGACGACATCCTCAAGGCCGCCGCGGAATACCTGAAGGGCGGCGGCCCCCTCGCTGGCATTGTCCTGTCGGACGACATTGATCCCAGCGCTTCGATGCTGAAATTAGCCCGCACGCTCCCCTGCCCCGTGCTCCGCGCGCGCGCCGACAGCTATCGCGTGGCCAGCGAAGTCCACGATCTGACCGTGAAGATTCGGCCCGACGACACGGAAAAAATCCGCCTCGTGCAGGACCTCATCGCCAAGCATGTCCGGCTCGATAAAATCCTCGAAGCCCTCTGAGCCCCCGGGCCCAGCGGCCCAATGCACGGGGAAAAGTCACAGCCGAAGACGATTCCGCTGACGTTCACCAGAAAACCTGTTGCACCGAGACGGGTGCCCCCGCCACATTCCAAAGCGCGCCGCGGAGAGGTGGCTGAGTGGTTTAAGGCGCACGCCTGGAAAGCGTGAGTAGGTTAATACCCTACCGTGGGTTCAAATCCCTCCCTCTCCGCCATTTTTACAACCCGCTGAATTTCAGCGGGTTGTGTCGTTTCCGGAACGCTCTTTAGCGCGGAATTCGGACTCCAATCCGCTCCCCGCACCGGGCCCCAACCACCCGCGGCAGGCTTGAAGCCCGACGCCCCCAGTTTCACGCTCAGCGGCTGCGCATGACCACGCCCGACCTATCCGCCGCCGCGTCCCGCCTCTGTGCCGACTGCGGGATGTGCTGCAACGGCGTGCTCTTCCATACCGTGCGCCTACAACCGGCGGATTCGGCCAAGGCCCTAGCGGCGCTGGGACTGAAACTGAAGCGCAAGCAAGGACAGCATTACATCCAGCAACCGTGCCCCGCTTTGAAGACGTCGCATTGTTCGATCTACACGGCGCGCCCTGAGCGCTGCCGGCTTTTCGAGTGCCGACAATTGCAACGCGTTGCGGCCGGCGAGCTCACGGAACCCATGGCCCGGGATAAAATCCGCGAAGCCCGCCGCCTGGTCGCGGAGGTGAATTCACTGCTGCTCCACGCTGGCGGCACCAACCTGAAACATCCCCTCTCCAAACGCTGGGACAAAGCCCTGGCTGAACCCCTCGATTCCGCCGCCCCGCCGACGGCTTGGGAGAATCGCCAGCAACTGACGCAGTCAGTCCTCAAATTGAGTGCGCTGTTGGATCAGGATTTTCGGATCATTCCCACCGGTCCGCCGGCCTGGGCGCAGGCGGCTCCGGCACTCACCGACCTCGGCGAATCCCCTTAGAGCCTGTCTGAGAAGTGATGAATGCAGAGGGATCAGGCCAGTCGACGAAGCATGAGGCGTATAATGGCGACGTAAATGAGCCCTGTGGCGCTGGATTCGCTCTGCTCGTAGTCCCGGGCCAGTCGCCGGTTTTGAACCA
>CAIJLV010000116.1 GCA_903821635.1 uncultured Verrucomicrobiota bacterium
TCCCGGATCGATCTTCCTCCGTCCACTTCCCGCAGGATCCGAATCTTCTCCTCCGTCGTGTGTCGCTTGCCTTTCATCGTCTGGTCCTTTCTTCGGCCCAGACTCTCACTCCTCCCGGCTCAGTTTGGCGAGGTCACGTCAGCCCAGCCACGAAAAGCGCGGCTAACGTTTGCCGCGGCAGCCCCGAGTTCTTCCGGCCAACCACCGCCTCACCGTCACCCCGGTGCCCCACCCACCCGCCGACTCAAACGCCCAGCAGGGGTTCCGCGCCCAGAAACTCCAAGGCGCGCCGCTCGCTGTAATACTCATCGTCGCGCAGTCCACCGCCCACGAAGCCCACGTGGCCGCCCCGTGCCGGCGCCTCCAAACTCAACCACGGACTCGCCGCCGCTAGGTCGCGCGGGAAACACTCCGGCGAGAGAAACGGATCGTCGCCCGCATTGAGCAACAAAACTGGCACCCGGATGCGGTCGAGGTAGGCCCGGGAACTGGCTTTTGCCCAGTAATCCTCCGCATCCCGAAAGCCGTGGATTGGGGCCGTGTAACGGTCATCAAACTCGCGGAAGGTCCGGATGGTTTCAAAGCCGGCGTCGCTGATTCGAGCAGGAAACTGGGCTTGTTTGCGCCGGATTTTTTCCCGCAGGTCACTGAGAAACCGGGTCATGTAGGGCTGATTAAAAGGTCGCGCCATGACTTCGGCGGAGGAGCGCAGGTCGCACGGCGTGGAGATGGCCACGCCGCCGGTGAGGCCAACCGGCACGGCCGAGCCCTGTTCGCCCAGCCATTTCAGGGTAACGTTGCCGCCAAGGCTGAAACCCAGCACGGCGATCTGACCATACCCTTGCCGGAGCGTGCGCTGCACCACCCGGTCGAGGTCGTCGGTGGAACCGCTGTGATAGAGCCGGAAATTCCGGTTCACCTCGCCCGAGCAGCCGCGGAAATTCCACGCGAGCGCATCCCAACCACGGCGGTTAAAGGCGCGCACCATGCCGCGCACGTAAATGCCCTCAGAGGAACCTTCCAGCCCGTGCGAGACGATCAGGCAGCGGGCGGAACCGACGGTGGACCAATCCAGATCAAGGAAGTCGCCGTCATTCAGCTCCAATCGTTCCCGGGTGTAATTCACCTCGGCGACCGTCCGCTTGAGAAACGGAAAAACCGTTTGGGCGTGGCCGTTGCGCAGGAGCAGCGGCGCTTGGTAGCTGGATTCGAGCAGTGGCACCGGCGTTGCGGTAGCCGGTGGAGCGGACGCGGTCAATCGCCGGGCGCCCGGCTTTCAGTCCGAAAGCAAACGCACGCGGAAGTAACGGGCCGTGGTCTCCGTGGATAATTCCAGGGCTTGTCGGTCTGCCGCCACGGGGCTTGGCGCGCCCGCCCCAGCGAGGGGGAGAAATTCACCGTCGGGCGTGGCCGCCGCTTCGGCCTGGATGCGTCCCCCCACCGCCGCGAGCCAGCGGAGTTGAATCCGCCCGTCGGGCAACGCATGAACCCGAAGTTCAGTGCGTGGTCGCGGGATGGGTTCGGCGAGCACTTCGGCCAAGAGGGTGGAATCGCCGGGCCCCGTCGAGCCATCGGGCGAACGAATCCGACTGGGCGTCGCCGGGTCCATTCCCCGCAGAAATTCCCAACCGTCCGGCAGCCCGTCCCCATCGGTGTCGGGCCGTTTCGGGTCACTGCCTGACAAGACTTCCGCCAACTCCCCCAACCCGTCGCCGTCGGCGTCGCCCGAATCCGCGGGCGTATCGCGAAACTCCAACACGTCGATCGGCCCGCCGTCCGTGCCCAAGGCGGTCAACCGCAGGGAATCCTCCTTCACCTCCAACCGGGTCAGGTGCCAGCGCAGATAAAAACACGCGCTGTTGGGATCCATTTCCGCCAAGCCATATAGCCCGACGCCCCCGCCTCCGGAAACCAACGTGTGCACGCCGGCCACGGGTTGGAACCGTTCATAGTCATGGTCATGCCCACTGAAGATGGCCTGAACGCGATGGCGTTGCGCCACGGGCAGCAACCGGTCCGCCACCTCCAGTCGATCGGCCGTTGAATTGGCATTGTAGTTGTCCGCCCGATGCAGCCCTGAGGTGTTCACCGGGTGGTGGAGGCAGAGGAATTTCCAGCGCTTGGTCGAGGCCGTGAGGTCCGCCTCCAACCAGCGCAACTGGGGGCAGTCAGGCCGCATGTAATACTGCGAACTGAACGTCCAAAAGAGCACCGCAAAATGGGCGTCACCCGCGTCGAATGAATAGTAGAAATCCGGCTGGGTGCGGTCTTCCAAATGGTCCAGCGCCGGCGTGGTGTTGGTCGGCATCCGGAAGGCGGATTGGTAAGGGGTCGGGCCATAGGGCAGATCATGGTTGCCCCAAGAAAAGAAACTCGGCAGGGAGCGCAGCACGTCGCGGTAAACGCTCAAGCAGCGGGTGTCGGTCTGCCCCACGGTCAGCGACGGATAGACGATGTCCCCCAGGTGCACGAACACATCCGCCGTGGCACTCTGGCGCCGGAATTCACGCGCCACTTCGAACTGGCTGCGGGCGCCGGATCCAGAGTCGCCGAACAACAAGGCCGTCATCGGTCCGGCCGCGGGCAGCGTGCGAAACTGGTAAGTGGGCGTCGAAACGTCACCGCCAGGCGTGGCCACCGTCGTCCGGTAAAAATAGCGCGTCCCCGGGAGCAAGTTCGTCAAGGCCGCGAAGGCATAGGCCGGATGAGCCCCCGCGGACACCGCATTCCCTAGCGCGGCGGTGAGGCCATATTCCACCCGAGCCGCCCCCGTCAGCGGCGTCCGCCAAAGCACGTCCATCCCGCCGGGCGCACTGGGCTGCACGTAGGGCCCACGCGTCCAATTGGCCAGCAACTCGGGCACAAACACGACGTCATAGCCGAGGAGCGGATTGGCGAGATGAACTTGGGCGGAGATCACATTGGTCCCCGGCCGGAGCAGTTCGCGAAAATTGGGCACGGGGAATTCTTCCGCCGCACCGGCCACCCGCAGTTCGGCGTAGTTGGTGTAAGCCACCCACGTTCCGGGCGCCCCGAGTCCCCGGCGAAGAACCTCCTGACCGTTGATCGAAACCACGAAGCCACCTTGCCAGTCCAACCGGAGCACCAGCGCTTGAATCTCGTCGGGCTGGGACACCACAAAGGGGCGGCGAAAATAGACGGTGCCAGAACCCCGGGGCAGCCCGATGAAGCGGGTATTTTCCCCCCGACTAGTGGTGCCAAAGCCGGACTCGCCCCGTCGCCACGCGGAATCATCGTAAGCCGGTTCACGCCAATGGGTCGGCGGTTCCTGGGTGCCCGGTAGAAACGCCCACGGGTCGCCCACACTGATGAGCGCCGGTTCGATGGCGCCTGCCCGCCCAGCCAACGTGAGCAGGAGGAACCAAAACCAGCAGCGTGACATGGGGGCATTTTTGCGAGAAGCCTCGCCCCCTCGCAACCTTGGAACCGCCCCCCTGCGGCTTAGCGCGCCAACCACGAGCGAAACCCGGGCGTCTCCCGCACTTCAATTCGGTCACTTGGCTGCCGGACAACCATCGCTTCAAGGCCGGGAAACCGGCGCGCCAACAGCTCCAAACCGCGTTCCGGACCGAACACGCTGACCAGCTTGGACACGGCATCAACCGTCATCGCTTCCGAACCGATCAAGGTCACCAAGCTGTGGTCAGTCAACCCCACCCCCGTCCGCGGGTCCACGATGTGGGAATAACGAACCCCACCGATTTCAGCGCGCTGGAAGAAATCGCCGGAGGTGACGAGCGACGTGTTTCGCAAGCGAAGCACTCGGGGTGGCGGCGCGCCCGGCACGTCCAAGGCGGCGACTTCAATCCGCCAGCCGGTTTCGCCCGGGGGGGATTCGCCCACCACCAAGTCGCCGCCACCGCTGACGAGGAAGCGGCTCACGCCCGCGTGCCGAAGAACCTTGGCCGACTCCGCCAAGGCGTAACCTTTGGCAATGCCGCCGAGATCCAACCGCATATTGGGTCGCAGCAAGGTGGCGGTCAGGCGCGGCGTAAAAATACCGGTGCGCTCCAACTGCACGAACCGCCAACCGACGGCTGCCCGCGCCGCGGCCAGCCGATCCGGCGCCGGTAATTCCCGTTGCCTTCGGGCGCGTTTCCACAACTGCACGTAAGGTCCCACGGTCACATCAAAGGCCCCGTCGCTGAGCCGCGAAATCCGCTCCGCCTCGGCCAGCACCGTTCCAAGTTCCCGGCTGAGCAGGACCTGCTGTCCCGAGCCGCCGGAACGCGACAAGCGACTGAGTTCGGAGTTTTCGTCGTAGTCGCTGAGGATGGAATTCAGCTCGGCAATCCGCGTCCAGACGGCGTCGGCCACGTGGGTCGCCCGCTGGGCATCGGGCGCATACAGCACGATGCGGAAGGGCAGACCCATCTGCGGACGTTGGAACTCGTAACGCGTCAGCGGCACCCGGTGCACGCAACCGGTGACCAGCAAACCCAACAAGCCCAGTAACCCCCAAACGCCGGAAGCGCGGCTCTCCGAGCCGCCGGTTTTCAATCGGAGCAGCGAACGCAACAGCAGGCGTAACATTGGAGGACTGGATTCCGATTGGCGGCTCAACGAGCGGTGCTTCCGGCGACAAACAGCAGTTCGCCGATTTGGGCCACACTCGCGGTCCCGGTGGTGCCGAGTTGATGGATGACGAGGTTCGCCCCGGCCATCGCCAGCTCCAGCGCCTCGGGGAGGGTCGCGCCGGCCGCGAGCGCAGCGGTCA
>CAIJLV010000117.1 GCA_903821635.1 uncultured Verrucomicrobiota bacterium
GGCCACGTGATCACCGGCACCGCTTGGAATAGCTCCTACAATGGGGGCGCCAGAATTGATGCCCCGGCATTCGATATCGACGGCAATCCAGCGAGCTTCAGCGAGTCCGAACGCAACGTCATCATCGAGACTTGGCTACGGGTGGCGGAAGATTTCGCCCCCTTCAACGTGGACGTGACCACTGAACTGACGAGTGAGGCACAACTGACTCGCTCATCGAGCTCGGACACGGTGTTTGGCACCCGAATTTTGATCAGCCCCATCAGCCAGTATTTTGGACCGTATGGCGGCATTGCTTACGTGGGGGTGTTTGATGACGTGGGGGATACCTATAAACCGGCCTTGGTCTTCCCGGAAAATCTGGGCAACACGGCGAAAAACATCACTGAAGCGGCGTCCCACGAGTGTGGCCACAACTTGGGGCTGAATCATGACGGAACCGCCGCCACGGGTTACTACTCCGGCCATGGCAGTGGGGCAACCGGGTGGGCTCCGTTGATGGGGGTTGGCTACTACCAAAACCTTTCCCAGTGGAGCCGGGGCGAATACCTCGGCGCGAACAACGCGCAGAATGATCTGCTGGTCATGACCAGCTACGGCTTGCCGGTCCGCCCCGACGATCACGGCAACGCGGCGAATTCCGCCACGGCTCTGACGGGGCAGGCTAGCCTGTTCGGTGAGGGCGTCATCGAGACGGCTAGCGACGTGGATGTCTTCTGGTTTTCCGTGGGAGCGTCGTCTGCTGTTACTGTTAACGTGAACCCGGCAACGGTGGGCCCCAATTTGGACATCCTCGCTGAAATTCGGGATGCCAACGGCACCTTGCTCGGCACGTCCAACCCGGTGGACGGTTTGGGCGCCGCCTTCACCGGCCAACTCGACGCCGGCACCTACTTCGTCCACGTGGGCGGCACCGGGATGGGTGATCCACTCGGAACGGGCTACACGGATTACGGCTCCCTCGGGCAGTTTGTCGTCACCGGCTCCGTGGGGGTGGCCAATCAGGCGCCGGTGGCGATCATTCAAGCGACCCCGACCAGCGGGACTGCTCCGGTGGCAGTCGCCTTCAACGGCGCGGGTTCGAGCGACGTCGATGGTTCGGTGGTCTCCTACGCTTGGAATTTCGGTGACGGCACCACCGGCAGCGGCGTCTCAGTCAGCAAGACCTACTCCGCGGCGGGCACCTTTACGGCCGTGTTAACGGTTGTGGACAATCTAGGCGCGACGGGAACGGCTTCCCAAGTGATCACAGTTTCCGCCCCGTCCACCCAGTTCATCCGGGTGCAGTCGATCACGCTCACCAAAACCATCGTCCGCGGCAAAAGTGTCGTAAAGGCGGCCGTCAAAGTGACGGACCTGAACGGCGCGGTGGTATCGGGAGTCAAGGTGAACGGCAAATTCGCGGGGGCCGTGGCGGGCAACGCCTCGGGCACGACCGACTCGGCCGGCACGGCCACGCTGACCTCGAAATCGTTCACGACCAGCGGGGTAGTCACGCTTAACGTCACCGGCTTGGTGAAGACGGGTTGCACCTACAGTTCGGCGAACAATCTGGTCACCTCCGCGTCGATTCAATAACCACCGGGGCGCGGTTTCACTCCGCGACGCAAAACTTGGGCGGCGAGGTCTTCGGGCCTCGCCGCTTGTTTTTGGTGCCGACCATTGGCCGGGGCGGGCAAAAACTGGTTAAGCCAACCGGCTGACTAATCGGAGACCAGCTTGCCAGCCATTTTCTGGCGCCGCGGCGGGATGGCTCTGGCCGCCGCGAAACAAACGAGGTCGACGCCCCGCCCGCGCAGAGTTTCACTCACGGCATGAATTTTTGGCGCTCTTGCGGGCTCGCGCTCGCCGTGGCCGTGGGGAGTCTATCCGCTGCTGAACCCGCCCAGATCGTCGAGCTTTGGCCGGGCGCCGCGCCGGGTGAAAAGGGAGCAATCGGGGCCGAGCAGGACCAAACCAAACCGGCGGATGCGCTGGTGGACGGGCGGCGGGTAATCCGCCTCGGCAACGTGTCCCGCCCCACGCTGAGCGTTTACCGGCCGGCCCCAGAACGAGACACGGGCGCCGCGGTGCTCGTTTGTCCGGGCGGCGGTTACCATATCCTCGCGTTGGATCTGGAAGGCACCGAAGTCTGCGAATGGCTCAACTCCATCGGCGTCACTGGCGTGTTGCTCAAATATCGGGTGCCGAAGCGGGCCGGCTTGGAAAAAGACACCGCCGCCTTGCAGGATGCCCAACGGGCACTCGGGCTCATGCGCCAACACGCCGCCCAATGGGGGGTGGATCCCCGACGCCTTGGCGTCCTCGGGTTTTCGGCGGGCGGCCATCTTTCAGCGGCCCTGAGCACGCGGTTCGAGACCCGGACCTATCCGGTGGTGGATGCCGCTGATTCGCTCAGTTGCCGGCCGGATTTCGCCGTGCTGATTTATCCCGCTTATCTGACAGGCGAGGGCGCGGCTGACGCCCAAGCGCTCGACCGACGGGTTCGCACTAATACCCCGCCGACCTTTCTCGCGATGGCGCAGGATGATCCCGTGCGGGTCGAAAACGTGCTCCACTACAGCCTCGCCTTGCAGCAGCACCACGTGCCCTTTGCGCTCCACGTGTTTCCCCGCGGGGGCCATGGCTACGGGCTGCGGCGCACCGCCAATCCCGTCACGGCGTGGCCCGACCGGGTGGCCGATTGGCTGCGGTCTGAAGGCTGGCTCAAGCGGCCTTGAGTCGAGCCCCGGTCAGTCCCTCCTAGTGAGTGTTTTTCGGTCAACCGCGAGGTCCGACCCAACCGGCCCCCGCCCCCCGCCCGTCGCCGCGGGCGGGAGTGGCCGGGGGAATTTACCACTTCAGCGAATGGAGTCGGCGGGCCGCTTCCTCGGCGTTGGCGCGGCTGTTGAAGGCGCTCACCCGGAACCAGCCTTCGCCCTTCGAGCCGAAGCCGCTGCCGGGGGTGATGACCACGTTGGCCTCGTTCAGGATCTTGTCGAAGGCCTGCCAGCTCGTGTAGCCGGCCGGGGCGCCGACCCAGATGTAGGGCGCATTCACGCCGCCGAAGACGGTCAGGCCCGCCGCCTTGGCGCCGGCGACCAGCAGTTGCGCGTTGCCGAGGTAATGTTCGATCAAGGCGCGGACCTGAGCCTTGCCCTCGGGCGTGTAGAGCGCCGCGGCGCCGCGCTGAATGATGTAGGGCACCCCGTTGAACTTGGTCGTCATACGGCGCAGCCAGAGCGGATGCAGCGGCTTGCGTTCGCCACTCGTGGTCGCGGCGAGCAGAGTCTTGGGCACGATGGTGTAGGCGCAGCGGGTGCCGGTGAAGCCACCGTTCTTGGAGAAGCTGCGGAACTCAATCGCGCACTCGCGGGCGCCGGGAATCTCGTAGATCGAATGCGGGATGCCGGGCTCGGTGATGTAGGCTTCGTAGGCAGCGTCGAAGAGGATCACCGCTTGGTTTGCCAACGCGTATTTTACCCAGGCCTCCAATTGCGCGCGGGACGCCGCGGCGCCGGTCGGATTGTTGGGCGAACAGAGGTAGATGACATCTGCCGGCGTGGCCGGGGGCTCGGGAATGAAGCCGTTTTGGGCGGTGCAGGGCAGGTAGGTGAGGCCCGCATAGGCGCCGTTCGCATCGGCTTCGCCCGTGTGCCCGGCCATCACGTTGGTGTCCACGTAGACGGGATAGACCGGGTCGCTGATGGCGAGGCGGTTTTGGTGGCCGAGGATGTCGAGGATGTTGCCGCAATCGCACTTCGAGCCATCGCTGACGAAGACTTCGTCGTCCGCCACGTCGAGGCCGTGGGCGCGGAAATCATTTTCGGCGATGGCGCTGCGGAGCCATTCGTAGCCCTGCTCGGGGCCGTAGCCCTTGAAGCTGGAGCGGTTGGCCATCTCGTCCACGGCGGCGTGCAGCGCGGTGATGACGGCGGGCGGCAGCGGTTCGGTCACGTCGCCGATGCCGCAACGGATGAGCCGTTTGGCGGCGTCCGGATTGGCGTCGGTGAAGGCCTTCACCCGGCGGCCGATTTCGGGAAAGAGGTAGCCGGCCTTGAGTTTGAGGTAATTGTCGTTGAGGAAAGCCATGGTAGAACCAGTCGGTCAGTAATCAGTAAACAGGGTGGTTTCACGGCTGCCGGGTGCAGCCAGCGGAACTGGGCCGAACCGTAGAAAGGGGAATCGCCGGGGGCAAGCGGCCTGTGGCGTTGACCAACCGGGTCGGAAAGCGCCTGATTCGCTCATGGTCACGGTGTGCTTCGCTTATGGCTCGAACATGGATCGCGCGCAGATGCGGGAACGCTGTCCAGCTTCCCGGTTGCTGGGGCACGCGCTGTTGTGGGGGTGGCGCTTCCGCATCACCCGGCATGGCTACGCGACCGTCGTGCCGGAGCCGGGCGCGGTGGTGCACGGGGTGCTTTGGGAGTTGGCGCCGGCTGATGAAGTCGCGCTCGATGCCTACGAAGGCGTCGCCGAACACTTGTATGCCAAGGTTAAACTGCTCGCTGAGCCCGTCAGCGGACCGACCGTGATGGCGATGGTTTACCTGATGAACGATGAGGAGCCGGGCGAGCCTCTGCCAGGGTATCTGGAAACCGTGATCGCAGCCGCTAAGGGACATTATTTTCCCGACGAATACTGTCGGGAACTCGCGACGTGGCGGATCGATTGAGCCTACTTCTTTTTCCGAAAGCCCTTGGGCAACGCGGGCGACTCCGCCGGCAGTTCCGGCGTGGAGGCCGACGCTGACTCCTCGGTGGCCTCCCCTTCTGGAGGGGCTTCGGGTGTCGGTTCAGGCAGGCCCAAACGTTCCCGGGCCTTTTTGGCGGCCGAAGTCTCCGAGTAATCTTGCACGATGCGGTCCAGCACGGCGAGGGCTTTGCTGGGCTGGTTCAGGCGGCCGGAATACAGGTTGGACAGCCGGATCGCCGTCCAGCCCCACTTTTCCCGGGGCAGTTTTGTCTGGAGCACCTCTTCCAGTTCGAGGGCGGCGGCGAGGTAGTTACCGAGATCCTTTTCGTAAATTTCAGCGATCCGAAGGGCGGCGTGCTGTTCGCTGGGGTTGCGCTTGAGGTAGTCCCGCATCAGGCCGATTGAGTCGAGGTGGTTACCCTTGGCCCACTCGGCTTCAGCGGCTTCGTAATCCGGATCCTTCTTTTCCGTATAATCCTCAGCCATTACCGAGCGCCCGGCCCGGTCGCCGAGCAAGTGGGCCACGTCCCAAGCGCCCAATGCGCCGAGCCCCAGCACGGCCGCGAGGAAGGCGCCGAGGTAAATCATGGAGGATGATTTACGGTCGGCCTTCGCGCCCGGGGCGTTCGTGGGCGAGGGTTCCGCCGGCGGCGTGGCGGTTTCGGTGGCAGCCACCGCGTTAGTGTCCCCGTCGGTCACGGCGTTCGTGAGGCTCACCGCGTTGGTCGAGGTGGAGGCATTCAGTTCGGGGACGGTCGGGGCGGCCCGCTCGGGTTCGCCCAACTCGACGAGCCGCGTCGGCGCGGTCTTCTGATAGGCGCCGCGGAATTGCGAAAAGGCAAATCCCGCGAGGACTAACAGGGCAACATACAGGGCGAGGCGGAGGGCCAGCTTCATGAACGGGAGTAGGATTGAAACGGACCGGGCGGCGGGGCAACGCCGATTTCTGGGCTCCGCCCCGCCGGGTTGGGTGTGAATCAGGCGAGGATTCGTTCCCGCTTGGGATCGTAAACGGGCTTGAGGTGCGGGGTTGCGGCGATCCGCCGACCATCCACGAGCAGTTCGTAACGGCCGGCGAGGAGCCACTCGGGGGTTACTGGTTGGCCCCCGTGCTTCACGTAGCCGAGCGCGATCCCGCCGCCGACCGTGTGGCCGTAGCTGCCGCTGGTCGTGTAGCCCACGCCCACGCCGTCGCGAAAGATGACTTCGCCGCCCCACACGGGCGGTTCGGGATCGTTGAGCACAAAGCTGGTGAGCCGTTTGCGCAGCGGTCGCTCCTTTGCCTGCTCCAGGGCGGCGCGGCCGAGGAAGTCCTTGGACCAATCCACGGCAAATGCGAGCCCGGCCTCAAAGGGCGTTTCGTCGGGTGACAGTTCCGCCCCGAAGGCGCGGTAGCCTTTTTCCAAACGCAGGGAATTGATCGTGTAATGGCCGGCGTTGGCCACGCCGAGGTCGGCACCCGCGGCCATCAACAGGTCGTAAACGGCCCCCATTTGTTCGACGGGCACGTGCAGTTCCCAGCCGAGTTCGCCCACGTAGGTCAGGCGCACGGCGCGCACCGTGGCTTGGCCGAGGCCGAGGAGTTGGGCGGTGCCGAACGGAAAGGCATCGTGGCCCAAGTCGGCGTCGGCGACGCGGCTGAGCAGCTCGCGGGAGCGCGGGCCCATCACGCCCAGCACGCCGTAGGCGCCCGTGACATCCACCACCTCGACGGCTTCGGCGGCGCGCCGATTTTGCCGCAGCCAGGCGAGGTCGCGGGCCGCTTGGGCGCTCCCGGTCACGAGGTAAAACTCTCCGGCTCCAACCCGCACGACGGTGAGGTCGCTTTCAAAGCCGCCCCGCGCGTTGAACAGGCCCGTGTAAACCACTTTGCCCGGCGCCACGTCCACGTTGTTGCCGCACAGGCGTTGCAAGCAGCCGCAGGCATCCGCGCCCCGCACGAGGAGCTTGGCGAAGCCGGTCTGGTCGAACACCGCCACGCGCTCGCGGCAGGCGCGGTGTTCAAACGCGTGGTTCGCAAACCAGTTTTGGCGGCCGAAGCTGTAGTGGGCTTCGGGGCTTTCAGCGAAAGCACCTTCCCCGGGCCCCGGCATTGCATCCGCGGTGGCGCGGCGAGCGAACCAATTCGGCCGTTCCCAGCCGCCCTTCGTGCCGAAGCAGGCGCCGGCCCGTTCCAGCCGCGTGTGCAACGCGCTGAGCCGGACCCCGCGCGCCGTGATCGGTTCGCGGTTCGGCCACGCCATTTCGTAATGCAGCCCTAGGGATTCGGTCACGCGGTCGCGCAGGAAAGCGCGGTTGTTGGCCCAGCCGCCGAAGCGCCGGATGTCCACGCCGGTCAGGTCGTAGGGCATCGCGCCGCTGAGGATCCATTCCGCCAAAGCTTTGCCCGCCCCACCGGCACAGGCGATGCCGGCGCTGTTGAACCCGGCGGACACAAACAGGCCGCGCAGCTCCGCCGTCTCGCCCAGCAGGAAGTTGTTGTCCGGCGTGAAGCTTTCCGGCCCGTTCACGAACTTCGAGAAGCCCGCTTGTTTCAGGCCTGGAATCCGCAGTAGGCCCTGCGCGAGTGGTTCGCTGAACTTGTCCCAATCTGACTCCAGCAGGCCGAAGGAAAAATCGTCCGGCACGCGCGGCACGTCCCAGATTTTGGTCGAGCGTTGGAAGGCGCCTAAGAGCACGCCGCCGCTGCCGTCGGGCAATACTTCGCCCCGGAAATAGGTCGAGCCATCCATGTCGCGAGTGCAGGGGCAGTTGCCGTCGGCGCCCGGCAGCGGATTGCTGACGACGTAATGATGCTCGACGGGATGCAGGGGCACGTTGACCCCCGCGGCGAGCGCAAGTTGGCGCGTCCACATGCCGCCAGTGAGCACGACGATTTCGGCGTGGATGGTGCCCTGGTTGGTTTCCGCGCCCAAGACGCGGCCGTCCTGCGCCAGCAGCTTCGTCACGCGGACACCCTCGATGACCTTGGCCCCGCCGGCCTGCGCGCCTCGGGCCAGGGCCAGCGGCACTTCGCCGGGCAACACCCGGCCGTCGTGCGGAATCCAAAAAGCGCCGGCCAAGTCGTCCACCCGGATACAGGGAAATTTGGCCTGCGCCTCCGCCGGGGAAATCTCGTGGCACTCGACGCCGAGGTAGCCGGCCACGCCCGTCGTGCGCCGAAACTGGATCATGCGGTCGCGATTACGCGCGAGCAGGAGGCTCCCCACTTGGCGCCAGCCGACCTCATGGCCGGTCAGTTTCTGGAGTTGGGAGTAAAGGTCAGCGGAATCCTGATTAATCCGCATCATACTACTGGAGACGCGCAGTCGGCCGACCATGCCGGCGGCGTGCCACGAGGTGCCGCCGGCCAGCTTGTTCTGCTCGACGAGCACCACGTCGCGCCAGCCCAGTTGGGTCAGGTGCCACGCCACGCTGGTGCCGGCTACACCGCCGCCGATGATGAGAACCCGAGTTTGCGAAGGGAGGGAAACGCTCACCCCGCGAGGCTACAAATTAAGCGCCGCGAGGTAATCCCCGAAGTGGAGGAGCCGCGGGAAAAGTTGGGCGAAGCGCGCACGGAGGGCCGGAGCCGCGGCCCCAAGACTAGCCCTGACCGAGTCCACGGCTGCCCGGCCCAAAGCCCGGGCAGGGTTCAGGCCCACACGCGCAGCGTGTCCAGCACGGCCCGCGTCTTGGGCACTTCATGGGTCCGGAACAGATCGGTTTTGCCCAAGGCGGCCAGCACGGCGAAGAAGGGTTCGGCGGAACGGACCTCGTCCCCGAAGCATTCAAAGGCGTGGGGCAGGGCGTGGCAGGTGGGCCAACCCAGCGTGCGCAGGCGAAAGGTGTTTAGGAACACCCGCATCTGGTGGCGGATGCGCACCGTGGAGTCCTGAAGGTTGCGGTAGTAAAAGCCGAGGCCGGGATCCAGCCACAGTTTGCGCACGCCGTTGCGCGTCGCGGCGTCGATCTGGCGGGCGAAGTAATCGTGTAAGTTGGCGGTGGGATCCGCCCCGAAATCGAAGTCCGCCACCGCCCGCACGTTGGCGCCCTGCACATGGCAGATGATCACCGCGGCGTCGTGGTCCGCGACCAGCCGGAACATTTCGTCACTGCGGTCGGTGCCGGTGAGGTTCAGCACTTTGGCCCCGGCTTCGAGGCAGGCCCTCGTGACGGTGGGGTGATAGGTCTCCACGGAGACGAGCTGGCCCGCTCGCGCCAATTCCCGCACGACCGGCAGCAGGGCCGAGGTTTGGGCGGCTTCATCCACGCGGCTCGCGTGCGCTAAGGACGATTCGGCGCCCACATCGAGGAGGGCGGCCCCTTGGGCGGCGAGCACGTGGCCCCGCTGAATAGCGGCTTCGGCCGAAAGACAGACGGATTCGCGATACCAGGAGTCGGTCGATAGATTGATCACACCCATGAGCGCCGCCGGTTGGGCACCGCCGAATTGCCGGCCCCCGAGTTCAAAAGTGGCCACGGTCGCGGGCAGGTCGGCGGCATGGGCGGCGGCCAGTTCCGCCAAGTGTTCAAGCGTCAGCACGGGCCTAAGAAGTGCCGCGGAATGACCAATGTGCAATCCGCAAACGAGCCGCGCACGGGCCGGTCGCGGGCTCGAAAAGTTCCACCCGCCATCCGGCCGCCGGTCGGGCTGGGCCTGCGCGTGGGGAACCCGGAGGGAAATAATTTGCGCAACGGGATATGGCTGCGGCAATTGCCGCTTTTAATTGGGGCGGCGGTGCCGTGATTCTGCGGCCGGAGTCTTGCGTCGATGAGTGCCCTTTTTCTGAACCCACCCAGCGTGGACGGCTTCGATGGCGGAGCCGGCTCGCGTTACCAAGCGCGGCGGGAGGTGACGTCGTTCTGGTATCCCACGTGGCTGGCCCAACCGGCCGCCTTGGTCGCCGGGGCGAAGCTGCTGGATTGTCCCCCGCAGAGCTTGGGGGTCGAAGCCGCCTTGCGGGAGGCGGAACGGTTTGAGCACGTCATCATCCACACGTCCACGCCGTCGTTGCGCAACGATTGCCGGGTCGCGGAGGCGATCAAGGCGCGCCGGCCGGAAACAAAGATTGGCTTCATCGGGGCGCATCCAGCGGTGTTGCCGACCGAAACGTTGAAGGCCTCGGCAGCCATTGATTGGGTCGGCCGGCGCGAATTTGATTTCACCTGTAAAGAAGTGGCTGAAGGCGTGCCGTGGGATCGGATTGCGGGCCTCAGCTTCAAGCGGGAAGGGCGGATCATTCACAACGCTGAACGTGAGCTCATCACCGACATGGATGTGTTGCCATGGGTGGCGGACGTTTACCGGCGGGATCTGCGGATCGAGGACTATTTTATCGGTTACTTGCAGCATCCCTACCTGAGCCTCTACACGGGCCGCGGGTGTCCCGCCCAATGCACTTTTTGTCTCTGGCCCCAGACGATTGGCGGCCACCGCTACCGCGTGCGTTCGCCCCAGAATGTGGCTGACGAAATGGCTTATTTGAAACGGCTGTTTCCCCAGGTGAAGGAGTTCTTCTTCGACGACGACACCTTTACCGCGAATCTGCCCCGGGCGCGGGAGATTGCCCGCCGCTTGGCCCCGCTGGGCGTCACCTGGTCGTGCAACAGCCGCGCCAATTTGGACGGCGACACCATCCGCTTCTTCCGGGACTGCGGCTTGCGCTTGTTCCTCGTCGGTTATGAGTCGGGCAACGCCGACATCCTCCACCGCATCAAAAAGGGGGTGACTCTGGAGGAAATGCGCCGGTTCACCCGGGAATGTCACCAAGCGGGGGTGATGGTGCATGGCACCTTCATCCTGGGGTTGCCGGTTGAGACTCCGGAATCCATTGAGCGCACCATTGCCTTCGCCAAGGAGCTCGACGTGTTCAGTCTGCAAGTCTCCCTCGCGGCGCCGTATCCCGGCACGGAGCTTTATGAATTGGCCCGCCAGCACGGCTGGTTTGTGAAGCGGGACAAAACCGACCTGCTGGAGGCCGACGGGTATCAGCAGTCCACGTTGGAATATCCCGGTCTGCCCAAGGAGGCCATCTTCGAGGCCGTCGAGCGCTTTTATCGGGAATACTACCTGCGCGCCGGGCCGATCCTGCGGATCGTCAAAACGATGTTGGAAGACCGGGACATCTTGGTGCGGCGGGTCCGCGAAGGGTTCGAATTTTTCCGCAGCTTAAGTCAGCGGCGCGACGGGGAAGTGGGTTAAATTGCCCGGGCCCGAGGTGATTTAATTTAGGCTCGACTGGCCTCCACCCAGTTTCCGCTTTGCGCGGGCGAGCTTCCGACATAGTTTTTACCCGGGACGGGGGCAAAAAAGGTGCCCCCAAGTTCGATTCACTGAGGAGTTCTCTGTCGTAGCTAGCATGAGTGCCACCCTGACTGGTTCAGCGGTTCAGTATCAGGTCCAGTCGGACTTGAATCGTGAGTCGCTGCCGCAATCGAACCGCGACCCGCAGCGCAAAGTCTGGTGGGTGAATTCCATCGCCGCTTCCGTCTTGGGCATTGGAGTTTTTTTGACCAAGGAACCGGCTGAATTTGTGTTTCGCCCGGTTGAACCGGACGCGCCGATGGTGATCGAGATCGTCCAACCGATCGTCCAGCAGGTCGTGCCAGTGGACCGCGCCGTAGACGAGGAAGAGGTGGTGGAGGAGGTCGATGTGGCGGTGATTCAGCCGATCGTCGTGGCGGCCGACCCGTCCAAGGTTTCCTTCGCGATCGAGGTTCGCGGGCCCACGGTGACTTCCGCCGACCTCCGCAAGGTCAGCCCGCCCCCCGCCATTGTTCAGCGGCCCAAGTCCGCCCCGCAAATCGGTCCGGTGATCATTCGGTTGGGCCAAGAAGGGGTGCCCCGCATGGAATACCCGATCGAAGCGCGCCGGGCCGGCATCGAGGGTAGCTTCACGCTTAAAGTGCTGGTCTCGGCCGAAGGCCAGATCGATGATATTTCCGTGCTGAAATCGTCCGGGGCTTTGCTCTTGGAACGGGCGGCGCGGGAACACATCCGCCGATTTGCGCGCTTGGGTAATGGCGAAAAGCGCGAAGTTCACATTCCGTTTGAATTCAAGTTCGACTAGCGACCGACTGCTTAAAAGTTTCATCCACGTTCAACCCGAAGTCTCATGCTCTTAGCAAACCTGATTGTCGAAACATACAAGGACGGCGGCCCGATCATGCACCCCATCCTCGTGGTGGCCCTCATTGCCGTCGCGGTGGTGACGGAACGGGCCTTCTGGTGGATTCGGGAGTCGTTCAAGCGGGATTCCGACACCTTGGAAAAGGTGCTTGGCGCCATGGAAAATGGCGATTTTCGGGCGGCGATCAGCCAAGCCAAAGATTCCGCTGACCCGGTGATCCGCATGATCTATCGCGGACTCAGTCACGTGCATGGCTCCCTGACCGGCGCCCTGCAGGTCGCGGCCGGCGCTGAACTCAAACGGGCGGGGCGTTTCCTGATGTTGATCGACACCTGCATCACGGTGGCTCCGTTGCTCGGGTTGCTCGGCACCGTCACGGGCATCATGAGCGCGTTTGCCTCGGTCGGCGGCAATGAACTCGCCGTGGAGGCGGTTTCCGGTGGCATCGGCGAAGCGCTCATCGCTACCGCTGCCGGCCTCGGCATCGCCATCTTCTGCCTGCTGCCCTTCAACTATTTCAACGAGCGCTTGGCCTCGCTTCAGTTCGAGTTGGAGACGGCGGCCACCAACGTTGAAGTCATGGTTACGAAGGCGAAACAGGACGGCTTCGATACCATGACCTTTCGCCGCGAAAACGCTGCCATCATTCGCTGACCTATGGCAGGCGGCGGCGGCGGTGGCGCGCAACCCACCCACAAGAGTAAGTTCGGTTCGCCGGTCCCCCGGCGCCGCGCTCGCATCGAGATCATCCCCCTGATCGATGTGATGTTCTTCCTGCTGGCAGCCTTCATGATGGTCAGCCTCTCGATGCAGAAGTTGAAGACCCCGAAGCTCGAACTGCCCACCACGGTGAAAGTTACGGCGGGCAGCGACTTCAAGCCCAACGCCATCAACGTGGCCGTGGACCGCCAAGGCCAGATTTCCGTGGGCAAAACCAACCTCCCCCTCGACCGCTTGGATGAAATGCTCACGGCCGCCTACAAGCGCAGCACCAATAATCCGGTGTTTGTCAGCGCCGACCGCGAGACAGCGCAAGGCGATGTCAACCGCGTGCTCTACCACGTCCGGACCGCGGGCTTTCAGCGAGTCTCCTTCTCGGTCTCCGCGCCCAAAGGCCAGTAACCCCCAAAAAGGAACGACCCCATGCACATGGCATCACCGGTCAAGCGCCGGAAGGCGCGCATCGAAATCATCCCGCTCATCGACGTGATGTTCTTCCTGCTGGCAGCCTTCATGATGGTCAGTCTGACGCTCCAGAAGCTGAAGACCCTAAAGATGGATCTGCCGAGTTCCGTGGCGGCGAAATCGGACAAAAAACCCGACCTCGTCACAGTGGACATTACCAAGTCGGGCGATCTCCGCGTGGATGGCAAAACCGTATCCTTGGTCGAGCTGGAAGAGCTCGTAAAGCTGCGGTTCGAAGCCAACACCAACCTGCCGGTTTACCTGAAGCCCGACGCCTCGACGCCCTACGGTCGCACCATCGGGATTCTCGACAGCATCAAGGGTCTCGGCATTTCCAAGGTCTCTTTCAACATCGATCCGCCCAAGGACGGCGCGATCAGGTAATCCTGCCCTGCGGGCGACCCACCATGCGCCCCCGCCACTTCCTCTGCCTCCTGTTGGCCGGGCTGTTCGCCGGCTTGGCGGTGCCAGCGGCCGATTGGCCCCAATTCCTCGGTCCCAACCGCGATGGCACCACCCCGGAGCCCTCGCCGCGCTTAGCCCCTGAGCCGCGCCCCGTGTGGCAGTTGCCCGCCGGTTCTGGTTTCGCCGGCCCCGTCGTCGCCGGAGGCCGCGCCTACCTCTTTCAGCGGCGGAAAAACGACGAAGTGCTGACCTGCGTGGAGTCCGCCACCGGTAAAACCGTGTGGGAACACTCCCGCCCGACCGACTACGAAGACGACTTCGGTTTCGACAACGGGCCCCGGGCGGTCCCAGCCGTGGCCAACGGTCGGGTGTTCACCTTCGGCGCCCACGGACTGCTGCTCGCCCGCGCCGTCGGCGACGGCCAGCCCCTCTGGGAATTCGACGCGCGAAAGGAAGTAGGCGCGGCCAAGGGTTTTTTCGGTTTCGCCTGCTCGCCGCTGGTTGTGGGCGAGTTGGTCTTGGTCAATCTGGGCGGTCCCGCTGGCGCCGGGGTGGCGGCGTTGGCGGTTGATTCCGGCAAAATTCGCTGGCAACTGACCGATCATGAGGCCGGTTACGCGTCCCCGGTGGCCGCTTCTCTCGGTGGCCGGCCGACTGGCCTGTTCTTCACCCGCGAAGGCCTCGTCGGTGTCGAATTGGCCACCGGCCGGGAACGCTTCAGCCATCCGTGGCGGGCGCGGATGAGTGCCTCGGTCAACGCCGCCAGTCCGCTCGTCTTGGGCGATCAAATCTTCCTCACGTCCAGCTACAGGGTCGGCGCTATTCTCCTCGACTGTGCCGGGGCCAAGCCCCGGGTCATTTGGTCGGGTGATGAGGCCCTGTCCGCCCACTACCCGACGCCCGTTCGGCACGGGGAACTGCTCTTCGGTTTCCACGGCCGGCAGGAGCAGCGTCCGGCCCTGCGGTGTGTCGACTGGAAGACCGGCCAAGTTCGCTGGAGCGAAACCGGCTTTGGGGCGGGCACGCTCGCGCTGGCGGGGGCTCAATTGGTGATGCTCCGTGAAGACGGCGAACTGGTCATTGCTCCCGCCGTGGCTACTGGCTTCAAACCGACGCGCCGCGCGCAGGTGCTGGGCAGCAACCGCGCCGCTTTTGCGCTGGCCGACGGTCATTTCTACGGGCGCGACAAAAAGCATTGGGTCGCAGTGGATCTTCGCGCGCCCTGAGGGTCGCTCACCCGTCCGCCCGCGGGCTTAAATTCCCCCTTGCCGCCCATTTTGACCTGCCCTGTCGCCATTCTCCGAGCCGGGGTGATCTTGAACCCATTGCGCCGCAATGGTGCTTGGCAGTCTGCGGGTTCGCCCCGCAGCGTGGATCACCTCGTATCCCCATGCTTGGGTCGGTGGTCGGGGAGTGGAACTACTATGAAACGCCTAGGGCTCTGGATTTTGCTTACGGTGGTCGGCGCTGGTTTGTTGGTGGCGGGGTGTCAGGCCACGCGCGCGGGTTACGAATCTGCGCCTTACCGAGTGGTGCGGTCGGACGGGAAGTTCGAGCTACGGGATTATCCGGCGCTCACGGTGGTGGAAACGCCGATGGCTAACCCAAGCGGTGGTGATGGGAGTTTCATGCGGTTGTTCCGGTTCATCACCGGCGCGAACGAGGGAAAGGAGAAGTTCGCCATGACCACGCCTGTCTTCAAGTCCGGCAATTCCACCAACCTAACGATGGCGTTTGTGCTGCCGGCGAAGTCTCAGGTGGCCAGCGTGCCCCAGCCGGCGGATGGCGCGGTGACGGTGCGTGAGTTGCCGGCGGGCCAGTTTGCGGTCTTACGCTTCAGCGGCGGCCAGAATTCGAAGAACGAGGCGGAGTTGTTGTTGCGGTTGCAATCGTGGCTGGAGCGGGAACATCTGCCGGCGTTGTCCGGGCCGGTGTATGGGTATTTCGACCCGCCGTGGACGCCGCCCTTCCTGCGGCGCAACGAGGTGATGCTGCGCACGGAGCAGAAGCCGAAATGAACGTCCGCCCGTAACCCCCAAACCCGCCGCGAAAAACACGAGCTGCCGCAGTCCGAGAGCAGCGGAGGAGTGAGCGAGTCGGGTTTCAGGCCTGAAAGGCCGCGTTATGCCTGTCCAAGGCAAAAAGCAACGCCCTAGGGCGGGTTCACCTAGGGCGTTGCGCTGAGCGTGGGGCCGGGGCTACTTGCCCAGCAGATGTTCGATCACCAATTGATCGAGGTCCTGATAGTTGCGGTCGGCGATCAGGGCATCGGCTTCCTTGGTTGGATAGGTGCGGGCTTTCTCGACGAGCTTCAGGAAGGTCTTTCGGGAGTTGTCGAGGTGCTTGAGGAAGTGCGTTTCCTTCGTGGTGCGGAACGGATGCACGTCGAAGCAGACGAACTCCCCTTTTTTGCCGTAGCCGTTGCGCTCCAAGGCGCGGACCTGATTGAAGGCGACGCGCAGGTTGGAGGATCCGAAGGGTTTGTCTTGATCGAATTTCAGCCCGTTTTGGTCGTTGAGATGGAGCGACCAGAGTTTACCGAACGTCATCGCGAAATCGATTTCATCGGCGGGATCAAGGCCGGCGAGAATGGCGTGGGCGGACTCAATGAGCGCGCCCACGCGTTTCGGATCGCGGGTCAGGTGGGCGAGCGCGAGGGCGTGGCCGATGGTGGGCACGTAGGCGTGATCCATCGGTTCGTTGGGCTTGGGCTCGATGCAAAACCGGGCCTTCTTGTCGTGGGCCAGCATGGCGTCGAGGGCCTCGACGAGGAGTTCGGTGGAGCGGGCGCCGGACTTGGATTCGCGCACGTAGGTGCCTTCGCGGGCGAGCCAGAGCACGATCAGGTCGGTGCCGAGCACGCGGGCGATGTCGATCGTCTGCCTTGACCGGTCGATCGCGTATTGCCGGTCCTTCTTGTTGTTGGAGGTGTAGCCGCCGTCCACGGTTTGCGGGGCAAACCACAGGCGGGGCGCGACCATCTCGGCGACGAGACCTTCGCCATCGAGCCGTTTTTTGAGTTCTTTGGCCTCTTTGAGCACTTGGGCCGCCGACTTCGATTCGATGTCGGGCACGGCGTCATCGTCGTGGAACATCATCGCGTCGAAGCCGAGCTGCTTCAGGGCTTCAAGTTTCCAGTCAAACGTCTGGGCGGCCCGGGTTTCGGGACCATAAGGATCGCGGCCCTCGCTGAAGTTCCAAGGACCGACGCAGAAACGATATTGTGGTTTGGCCATAGAAAAAAACGGTGGCGGGAGGCTAGGCGCGGACCGGCCGGGAAGGGGAGGGGAAAATCGCCGTCGCCGGGCACTTCATCGGGCGACCACAATTATGGCCGCGCCCGCGGTCATGATGAGCGCCCCCAGCAGCCGCCGGGCAAACTGGGGTTCCCGAAACAGTGCGCGTCCGAGAAAAACGGTGACGACGGACGAAGTCTGGAACAGAGCCAGGGCATAGCCGACCGGCAACGTGGCCAACGTAATGAGCGTGCACAGTTGCATTAGCCCGGTCGTCACCACGAGCGCCAGCAGGGTCCCGAGGGAAGTTCGCAGTTCAGTGGGGTGGTGCACGACCTCCCGCCACCGGCGAGTGACGGTCAAGGCCACGAGCACGGCGACCCAGCCGAGCACCGCCCACCAAGCGAAGACTGTCGAGGGCGTGGCGACGGCGAGGGCGCGTTTGAGAAACACCGCTTCGAACGCCGAGGGAATCAAGGCGGCCAGCCGGAGTTGCACGCCTTGGTGCAGAAACAATTGGGCCCACGACGGCCGGGCGGCCCCGGGCACGGGGCGTTGCCCGAGCAACCCGCTGCCAGCCACCACCAGACCGATGCCGGCCAAACCAGTCAGCGACGGCACTTCACCGAGCAGCACCAGGCTGGGCACGAGGCTGACGATGGGTTTATAGGCATTGATTGGTCCGACCAAGGAGAGGTCGGACCGATGCACGGCGTAAACAATCAGCACGTTGGCCAGCGTGGCCAGCACAGCGCTGATCCCGAGGTTCAACCACAGTTCGGAATTTCGCGGCAGGGGGTGACTCAGCAACCCGGGCAGCACCACTAGGGACAAGCCTAGGTGGGCTGCTCCGATGATGACCAAGGGGGAAAGGCCGCGTCCGGCCAATAGCTTCTGGAGCGCGTTGGAGCAGGGGTTCGCCAGCACCCGGACGACGAGGGCGAGCCAGAGGAAGGGGGGCACAAGAACGGTCGGAGCGGCTCAAGCCTTGTGCGCTTCGAACCACGCTTGGCTGGCCAGATGCGGACTCAGTGCTTCGATCGGCGAGGCCGAGATGCGGTCAATCGTGAAGCGGCGCGCAATCCGGTCGCGCAAGGTCATCCAGTTGAACCCCTTGTGGCAGTGAAAGGTCACGCCGTTGTCGCCCGGATGCAGGACGCGCGGAATGTGCTGATCCGCCCCCGCAAACACGCTCTGGGCCAGTTCGCTCCACGTGTAGGGCAGGGTGCTGGCGTAATCGCCGATCTTTCGCCAGCCAGCCACGCGGCGGACCATCTGCTTGAACACGACCGGCAGTCCGGTTTCCACCGGCACGCTGAGCAATAGACGTCCGCCCGGGCGCAGCAGGGTCACGAGCAGGTCGAGGTAACGGTCGGGTTCGGTCATGTGCTCGAAACATTCCATGCACACGATGGCGTCGAAACTGCCGCGCTGATCCGGCTGTTCCAAGTCGGCTTGGAGGGCGAATTTCAGTTCGGGCCGCCGGGCGAAACGTTCCCGGTTTCCGGCCACCACTTTAGCGTCCAGCTCCGCCCCGACGGCTTCGCGTGGGGCGTGGGGGGAGGCCAGTAACAGGGCGAGGTAGGTGCCGTCGCCGCAGCCGAAATCGAGCACCCTTTGACCCGCAAACGGGGCGGACTTGGCCACCGCCACTTCGAAGCGCCGCCGGTGGCTCCACCGGATCAACGCGCTCTTCGAAAACAACTGCTTCTTGGCGAAATGTCCCTGCTCTAGCTTTGGGTCCATGGGCAGAGACTGTGCGGGCAAATCGCCCCACTGGCCAGCGCTGACCTTACTTCGTGTGCGCAGCTTTCAAATGATCGCCCAGCAGATCGCGAGCAAAGTCACCCTTCAACTCCCGCCACACGGCGTGGACGTGGTTCGCGTCGTTCTGCGTGTTGTCGTATTCCAGCAGGAACGTCGGCCCGTGCAGCCGGTAGTAGTGGCGATCGCCTTTTTCCGTGCCGCCTGCCCAAGCAAACACGATCTTTTTCCAGCCCGCGGCTTGGATTTCCTTGAGGTCGGCGGCGGCAAACTCTCCGCGCAACCGGGTGGCGTATTCGTTCAGCAATTGTTTGGCGACGGCGTTTTGGGCCGCGTTGAGCCGACTGAGCGGCAGGCCCTTGGGCTCACCGAGATCGGCCACCCGCGCGTTGCCGGTCAGCACGTCATCCGGCGCCTTGGTTTCGACGAGCGCGTCGCGCAGTTGGGCTTCCGTGAGCGATTTTACCAATTGGCGGCCCAGATCCTCCTCCGCTGCCAACACCCGTAACCCGGCGCGCGAACCCGTGCGCACTTCGGCCGGATTTGTCCCGAAAAAGCTGGGGCTGCCCGAAACCAGTTGGCCCTTCACTACGGTGAAATTGACCGATAGGTGGTGGCCCTCAAACCGCCAACCCCACGTGCCCTGAACGTCGGGCGAGCCGAAAATGCTGACGTGATACAACTCCGGATCTCGCGGAAACCGGCGGTTCGGGCCCTCGGAGTCTTGGAGGATCTGCTCCAAGCTCATGATCGTCGTGGCTTTCAGGTAACCGCGATGGCTCAGGCCCGAGGCGAGTAAGGAAAACGCCAAGTGATGCTGCGCTGAAGTCAGCTCCTTGAGGGTGATGCCTTTTCGTTCGCGCGGGACAAAATGCCAGTTTTCCCGTTCGTCGGACGTAAAGGCAAACGCCGCCTTGCCGCGCTGCTCGTCGTTCAAGGCGGCGAGGAAATTTTGGGCCGCACCAGCCATTTCATCAATCGGACCGGCCACGAGCCGCAGGCAGGTTAGCACGCAGGCGAATAGGGAGAGCTTCATGCGCGACAGCAAACCGGGGAAACTGCCTGGCTGGCAAACGTGAATTCGGAAAAACGTCCTGCCCACCCGCGCTCGCTGGCGGTTGGGGGGAAGGGCAGGAAACCGCTCGGCGGGTTACGTCGCTGTCCTCGGCCGGCGCGCTCCACTTCCCCGATTGCGCTCGAAGTGAGCTTTCAATCGCGCTGCCAGCACCCACCGCCGGACTGCCTTAAGAGAGCAATCGCTCGGCTTAGTCTAGGAAGCGAAGCTCTATCGCATAACCCGTTTTCTTGCCGGCGAGGTGAGGATGGTAACGCAAGTCAATGATCGCCCAAGAACCGTGCTGCAACCCGCCTTGCCGGAGCTTGGTTTGAGGCCTGAAATGAAAGCGTAGTTTCGAGTTGGTTTCCCAAACGCTCGAAACACAGCAAGGACCCACATGAAAACATCAAAACCAAACCAAACTAAACCATTCCCAATTTGCTGGGCGAGCTCGCTCGTGCTCGGCGTGGCGCTCGCTTCACAAATCCAAGTTGGAGCCGCGCCTCCTCCTGGAGCGATGACCATGACGCAGCTCCTCGTCCCTGGAGCCTATCTGGATGTGCCTACGGTTCAAGGCGGTCTCTTTCGGTTTGAGAACTTCCATAACTTCACGCAGGCGGGGGATATTACCGTGCCGACGGATGAGATCTTTGTCTTTCCCATCATCGGCGGTCCAGGGATCGTGGAAACGGAATCTGGAATTCGGTTCGAGTCCGCGCTCTGGACGCTCATCGGTCCTGGCCTAACCTATGATATGGGCTTGGATTTCGATGCCTTCGTGCTAGATGGCCCAGCGTTTACCGACAACACCTTGGAAGTGACGGGCGGAATTGAAGGTGTCGGTTCTGGAATTCTCATTGCGGAAGGAGTAGTCGATGAGTCGAACGGCGACAGCCTTGCCTCCAAGTTGGCGTTCATCTTGGAGTCTGGCATCCAGTTGCAAGATCACCAATTGTTCCCGCACTCCGCGCTCGGATTGGAGATTTCCAAGGATCTAGCGCTCTTTACCGGACCCAACGGTGGGGTGGTATTTGCGTCCCACTTCGATCAGACGTTCTCTACTAATCCAGAGGTCCCGGAGCCCAGCACTTGGGCGGCGGGTTTGGCGATGTCGGTGATCGTCGGGGGCGGATTCTGGCGCCGCCGGAAGTTGGCTGCCCAATAAAAGTGGTTCCGCCTGCACTTGCAGGTTGCGACGCGTCGGCCTAGGTCGGCGCGTTTTTCTTTGCCCAGGGCTGTTCCCGTCCGGGAGGTGGTAAGAATGGTGAATCATCGCCCAAGAATGGGGCTGCAACCTGGATTGCCGGCAACGGTCCCAAGCCTTGAACTGTCAGGGTAGTTTCGTCGCGGTTTTCAGGATCCGGCGAGACACATCAAGGAGCCAAATGAAGACCTCAAAAACATACCAAAACAAACCAAGCCATTCGAGTTGGGCGGGGAGCCTACTGCTCGGAGTCGTGTTGGCCTCACCGTTTTCCGTCAACGCGATCTACCCGTTGGGTCCGTCGGTAACGCTGCAATACCTCCTCGACGGGGGAACTATTGATAGCGGAGACAAGCACTTCTTTAACTTCCACGATTTCACGCAAGCCGGTGATCTTTTTGTGCCGGCGACCCAGATCTTTGTGTTTCCGATCATCAATGGTCCTGGGTTGAGTGAAGAAGAATATGGGATCCGCTTCCAATCGTCCCGTTGGCTGCTCAACGGCGTCAATCAGACCTATGATCTCGCCCTAGATTTCAACGTCAGTATCACCGAGCCGGCGTTTAGGTTTTCGGATAATACGCTGGAGGTGACCGGGGGAATCGCCGGTGACGCCAGCATTCTGATTGCGGAAGGCGTGATTGATGAACTGACGGGTGATAGCCTCGCCAACAAGTTGGTGTTCATCTTGAACAGCGGGGTGAAACTACAAGATCATCAAGAATTCACGCACACTGCGCTGGAGTTGGAGATTTCCAAGGATCTGGCCATGTTCACCGGTCCGCTGGGTGGCATCGCGTTTGTGTCTCACTTTGATCAAAGCTTCTCCCAGACGGTTTCCCCGGTTCCCGAGCCGGGCACATGGGCGGCGGGGTTTGCGATGACGGCGCTCGTCGGCGGCCAGATCTGGCGGCGGCGGCAGCAGGGCGCGAAGTAAAGGACAGCCCTTAGACTACCCACCCATTGAAGGCGCGTTGGCTTCGGCCAACGCGTTTTCATTTTTACGCGTCGGACTTGGAGTATCGGTGCGGTAAGGCCGGCGAAGTATCGCCCAAGAATCGTGAGAGAACCGGGCTTGAGTGAAGCCATGCCCGAGGCTGTTCTATCAGAGCACGGTTAGTTCTGTGCTACCCGAACGGAAGAACCCGCATTACTCTATGAAAACCTCCAAACGATACCCAGTCCACGCTCTACAGTTACTTCAGCCAAGCCGCCGACTTTGCGGCGGGTTTAACTCCAGGGGCGGCCCGAGTTCCCTCGCAGCGCTCATGGCTGGGTTGGCCCTTGGCACCACAGCCTTCGCCGCCGTCAATCCCGTCGCCAACCGGGCGCTGCTCTCGCCCAATGATGAGATCGATTGGGCCACGACGGGAGCCGCCTTTGACCTCTTGAGCAACCCCTTCAGTGGGACCTCCACGGGCGGCTTGGGTTATACCATCAGTAAAACGGCGCCCGGCGACTTCGAGCGAGTGGACGAGGGCGCGGGCCTCGGTTGGCTGGGCAACTTCGCCGTGGGCGACGCCTTGCTGTCCGGGTCGCTGACGCCAACCCCGTTTTCGATCACCTTTGCGCTGCCGGTGACCGGCTTGGGCTTTCAAGTGCAGCCGGACGTGTATGTCAGCGGTTTCTCCGCCCAAGTGGACTTGTTCGACAATGGCAACGGGCTGCTGGGTTCGTTCTTCTTCGCGGGCGACAGCACCGCGGCGCAGGACAATTCCGCGTTGTTCATCGGGTTGTTGAGCGACTTTGCCGACATCGCTCGGATGGAATTGGACGTCTTCCTGCCCAATGGCGACCGGGCGGACAATTTTGCCCTAAACGAAGTGTCGCTCAACGATGTGCCCGAAGCGGAAACCTCGGCCGCCGCCGTCTTCGTCGGTCTAGTGGGCGCCAGCGTGATCCGCCGCCGTCTGAACCGTGCCTAACCCAGCGCTGACCTGGCTGCGCCGCTCCCGGTCAGTCGAGTCGTCCACCCCAAACGATTACTTCTATGAAAACGAATCTTCCCCTCCTGACAACCTTCCCCCGCTGGGCCGCGCTGGGCGCGCTTTTAGTCGCCACGCCGCTCTGGGCCAATTCAGTTGGCCTCGTATGCAGCAAAGTGTTCACCACAACGGCGGACTTCACTGCCGGCAACTTGGTGAACGTCAACACCTCGACTCCGAATGAACTGCAATTGAACCCGAGCGGTTCCTCCATTCCGCTCCCCTTTGTTTACATTGCGTGTTCCGGCCGCGGCACCTTGGTCCGGATTGACGTCGGCACCGGGGCTGTGCTCGGCGAATATTTGACCGCGCCCGACGGTCGGGCCCGCAATCCGTCGCGCACCACGGTGGATAAATTCGGAAACTGCTGGGTCGGCAACCGTGACGAATTCAGCTTCAGCGTGGACAGCGACAAAGGCTCCATCGCCCGGATCGGACTCGTGCTGGGCGGCACCCGCGGCCACAAGAACGGGGACGGCAGTTTCACTCCCGATCCCCTCGGCGAATACCTTCAGGGACCGTTTACCTATAACACCTGTGTGGACCGGGATGGCGACGGCTACATCCGCACCTCGCGCGGCTTGGGGCATGTGCTCGGTTGGGCCAATGGCGGCGGGGTGAATAACAACGGCGGGGTGAGCACGGCGGACGATGAATCCATCATTAACTACACCCGCGTGACCGGCACCGGCACCCGCACGATCGCGGTGGATGCCAACAACGACGTGTGGGTTGGTGGCACCGGCGATCTCGACCACGAAAAGATCAACGGCACGACCGGCCAACCGGTCCCGGGCACGCAATTCAATCTGGGCGCGGGCGGCTACGGGGGCCTGATCGACGGCGCGGGTGTGTTGTGGTCGGCTCGCACCGGCTCCGGCCTGCTCCGGTTTGACCCCAATGTCGGCCCGGCTCCGGGCACCGGCACGCTCTTGGGGAATAATTGTGGCGACTACGGATTAGGTTTGGACCCTGTCACCGGGGAAATCTGGCACACCTTCCTTTCCGGTGGATTGGTCGGCAAAATCGCCCCGAACGGCGCGTGTCTCGGCAGCTTCGGGCACGGCGAATACTACGCCCAAGGCGTCGCGGTGGATGGCACCGGCAACGTCTGGGTCGCCCATTCCTTATTCAGCTCCATCACCGTGGGCCATCTCCGCACCGACGGCACCTTTGTGGGTAACGTGAATCTAGGGGGCGACGGCAACGGCCCCACGGGGGTCTCCGTGGACGCCAACGGCAAGATTTGGGTCGCCTGCGTCAACAGTAGCACGGCTAAGCGCATCGATCCGGCGGCCGGACCGATCGGCGGCGGTGGCTTTCCGGTTGGGGCGGTGGACCTGACGGTGGATCTCAATGCCACCATGTGGAATGGTTGGGCGGCGTCACCCTACAATTATAGCGACATGACTGGCTTTGTGCTGCTCAGCGGCACGTCGTCCGGGTCTTGGTCAGCGGTCCACGACAGCGGCGTTGCCGGCACCAGTTGGGGCACGGCCAACTGGACGGCGACGGTCCCCGCCGGCACTTCGCTCGACGTCGAAGTGCGGACTGCGGAAACGCAACTCGGCTTGGCCGGGGCGAGCTATGTGCCCGTAGCGAATGGCGTGAGCCTGTGCGCGTCGCCGCTCACCGGCCGGTTCATTGAAGTCCGCGTCAAACTGGCCCGGGACGCCGGAGTCACCGCGACGCCGGTGCTGCAAGAGCTCAGCCTCAGTTGCTGTGACGGCGAAGCGCCGACGGTCGAGGCCGCCTGCACGCTGATTCCCTCTGGCCGTTCAGTCTTGGTGACAGCCAATGACAGCGGTGATCCTAACCCGAAAATCTACGTCCAAGATTCGGCCAGTGCCTTTGTGGCGGGACCCTTCGCCAGCGGCAGCCGGCTACACATCCGGACGGCTCCGACCCAGACTCCCAGCTCCAAACCGGCCCCGGCCCCGTATGCGGCGCGGATCACCCTAAAGGGCATTCCCAGCGTCTATGCGGTGGATGGAGCGGGTAACGTCTCCGCCCCCGTCGGCGTGGGTTGCCCGTGAGTGGCGGTGGCCACCGCCCGGTTACCCAGAGAAAACACCAGTCCGCGACCGTCTGCTGATTCCTCCCCAGCTTATTACCCGCCCGAACATGAACCTACCCACCCCCGAAAATGAACTGCCCTGGCTCACGCTGGGACTCATCCTGTTTGTCGGTGTCATCATGAATCGTTGGGGTTATGAGCGGGGACGGAGGCTCCAGATGGAGCAGGAATGGCACGCGAGCCATTGGGCGGGCACCCGCAATCTGAAGGCTCCGGAACAACTCCGAGTGCCCCTGCCCGCGCGGTCGAAGGCCGCGCGGGCACCTCAGTGGCAGCGGGTCGTTAGCCGGTTGAATGGCTCCAAATTGTGAGCCTCGGGGGGGCCTCCGCCCCAACTCCACGGGAGTCGGATTCCCAGGCTTGGCGGCGTCGGGGTAGTCAAATTGGCCTCCAGTGGCTAAGTTGGTCGGCACCGGGCGCGGCCCTCGGCATTCAGAGCCGGGCGAGCCTCGGTTTAAGACTATGTTTTACCGCTGCGTGAGGCGTTACCGTTCGTTTTGCCCGATTCCCCCCCTGCGTGGGTTGAATTGGGGGCCAGCCGGAGAGGGGCGCTTGTGAGCGGAGTCGGGACCGGAGCCCCTGAGTCCACGCCCAGCCGGCGGTCCTGGCTCGGGTTGCTTCTGGCGCTGGCGTTCCTCCTGCTCTTCCGGTTGGGCGACCGCGGCTTGAACGAGCCCGACGAAGGGCGGTATGCCAATATCTCGCTCGAAATGAGCGAAGCGGGACACTCGGCTTGGGAGCCGATGATGTCCGACTTCGGGCACTACGATAAGCCGCCGCTCACCTACTGGCTGACCGCACTTGCCTTTCGCTTGTTGGGGCTCAGTGAAACGGCGGCCCGGCTCGTGCCGCTGTTTGGGGCCGCGTTGGCCTTGATCGGAGTGGGTTGGACCGCCTACCGCCTCTACGGTCCAAGCACCGCGTGGTGGACGGTGTTGATGTGTGGCACGCTGGGCCAATTTTGGCTGCTCGCCCGGTTTCTTTCGCCCGACATGCTGCTGACCGGTTGGACGACGCTGGCGCTGGCCGCCTGGGTCGAGGCCCGCCACCGCCACGGTTCGTGGATTTGGTGGAGTTTGTCACTGCTGGCCTGGACGGCGGCTTGGTGGACCAAGGCGACGGCGGCGCTCATCCCATTGCTCGGCTTGGCGGTGGGCTTGTGGGTGCGCCGGGATTGGGCGGGCCTGCGGGCCTTGCGGCCCGGGTGGATGCTGCTCGGAATCCTAGTGCTGGGTTCGCCGTGGTATCTGGACTTGATGCGGGTGCATCCCGAATTGCAGGACTTCTTCCTCGGCCGTGAAATCGTTGGCCGAATTGCCGGCCACCCGGATGGTCGCAAGGCCCCGATTTACTTTCATTTGCTGCTGACCTTGGGCGCTTGGTTGCCGTGGTGGCCGGTCTTGCTGGTCGCCTTATTCCGGCGCTGGCGGCAGGCCGCCGCCCCACGCCGGGTAGGCTGGCGCGAATGGCCGCTGGAGCTCTGGATCGTGTTGTCGGGGCTCATCGTTTTCACCTGCGTGTCCTCCAAACTGCCCACCTACACACTACCCTACGCCCCTTGGGCGGCCCTGTTCTGCGCCCGGGCTTGGCAGGGGCTGGCGCTCGAGGGGTGGTTTTCCCGGCAACCGAAAGCCCGGATTAGTGCGGCGCTGGCGTTCGCCGCGCTCTACGTGGGGGTTACCTTCGTGGAGCCACTGATTGAATCCCGCTTGGGCCGCAATTCATCCGTGCGCGAACTGGGAGCGTTCCTGCGCCGGGAAAAAGCCGATTTGGTTTTCTGCGACCGTTATTGGCCGGGCTTGGAGTTTTATTTTGGCGAGCGGGTGCATTACCTCGTGCCCCGGGCGCCCCAGCAACTTCGCGGTGATTCTGGCTACTGTGTCGCTTTGGGCGGGCCCCACTTCCTCTCCCCCACAAACTGGCTGACGACGCTCAGTCGGCATCCGAGCCCGGTGTGGTTGGTCAGCTTGCGAGACAATCCCCAGTCGCCGCTTTGGAACGCCTTGGGCCAAGGCACGCTGACCGCGACCAATCGCCTCGGAGATTTTACGATTGTTCGGTTCGAGCAGGCCGCGGTCGTGGGGGTGCGGCATTAAATTGGCCTTTCCCAAGCTGCAAATTAAGGCCAAACGCGCAATTTGGGCGGGGTGACGACGGGGCTTTTGCGGACGCCAATTTGACGTCTCGAAAGGAACCCGCCTTACTCGGGGCCGTGTCCTTCGCCCGCCTCATTTCGCTGGATCGCGCATGAAAGCTCTCGTCACTGGTGGGGCTGGTTTTATCGGTTCGCACCTCGCGGAAGCGCTGGTGCGCCGGGGCGTCGAGGTGGTGGTGCTCGACAATTTTTCCCTCGGCTCGCAGGCCAACCTCGCTTGGGTCCGGTCGGGCGACGCGCTCACCGTGGAGACCGGCGAGGTCGGTGACCTGCCGTTGCTGGAGCGCCTCTTGGCCGGGGTGGATTGGGTATTTCATCAAGCCGCCCGGCCCAGCGTGCCGCGTTCGGTGGCCGATCCGCTGGGGTCCCACGCGGTCAATCTGGACGCTACGCTGAACCTGCTGATGGCGGCGCGGGCGGCCCGGGTCGCCCGTTTTGTCTTCGCTTCGTCTTCCTCCATTTACGGCGACAGCGAAGCCCCGCTGAAGCACGAGGGGCTCCCGCCGCAGCCGCTTTCGCCCTATGGCTTGCAGAAGTATGCGGCCGAACGCTACGGCCAACTGTTTCACCGGCATTACGGGTTGCCCGTGGTGAGCCTGCGTTATTTCAACGTCTTCGGTCCCCGGCAGGCGTTTGATTCCCCCTACGCCGGCGTTATCGCCCGGTTTTGCACGCAGTTTCTGCGGGGTGAAGCCCCGGTGATCTTCGGAGATGGTCGGCAGTCGCGCGACTTCACCTTTGTCGAAAACGTGGTGGCGGCGAACCTGCGGGCGGTGGAAGTGCCGACGGAGCGTGTGGCGGGCCGAGTCTTCAACGTGGCGGGCGGCGACCGCCTCGACCTGCTGCGGTTGGTTGAGGAATTGAACCGGCTCACGAGCCAGAACTTGGTGCCGCGCTTTGAGCCGGTCCGGCCTGGTGATATCCAGTCATCCTGCGCGGACGTCACCGCGGCGCGCACGGGACTGGGTTGGGTGCCGGGCATTGGCTGGGCCGAAGGGTTGGCTCGCACGCTGGCTTGGTATCGGGACGCGACCCGAGGCGGCGGCGGGCGCGCGTAGTGGGGAGGCGACCAACGGTTGGGCTCATTTCGGACTTCCGGCCGGGGCGGCGGGCATTAACGTCGCGGCCACCATGCAAACCTCCTCCGGGCGTCGTCGTGCCTTGGGCGTCCTTTCCCTGCTGTCCTCCCTGATCGCGGTTTACGCGCTGCCCCCGACGGTGGCGTTAAAGCCCTTGGTCGCCACTCCCGAGGGGCTGCGATTGGAATGGGCGGCCAGCAGCCCGGAATTGGAATTCACCGTCGAAGCCCGCCCCACTCTCGACGCGGGCGGGTGGAGTCCGCTGCCCGGCCCGGTCTGGCCGCAACGGCCAACGCAATTCACTGATCCGGGCGCGAGCGCCGCCCGCCAGTTTTATCGCGTCGTCGGCACGCCTATCGTCGGTGAGCGGGGACGAATCATTTCGACCACGTTGGTGACAAATCTGAGTCAATTTCAGATCCAGTTGATCTTCACGTTTGGGGGCATCCCCGTCACCCCGCAGTCCGCGGTCAAGGTTTACAAAATCATCTATGAGACGGTCGATGCCCAGGGATTGCGCACCCAAGCTTCGGGTTCGCTTTCGTTGCCGGACAACCGCCCGACGGCGCTGCCGCTGGTCAGTTACCAACACGGAACCATTCTGGAGCGAGAAGACGTGCCGTCGCGGTTGAATTTTGAGGGTTACATCGGGGTGGCGATGGCCACGTCTGGCTACGCGGCAGTGCTGCCCGATTATCTGGGGTTGGGCGATTCCCCCGGGGTGCATCCGTATCACCACGCCAAGAGCGAGGCGACCTGTGTGGTGGACCTGTTGCGAGCGGCGCGGCGCTACTGTGCCTCCAATACCGTGGCGTTGAACGGCAAGCTGTTCCTGACCGGCTATTCGCACGGGGGGCACGCGACCCTCGCCGCCATGCGCGAACTGGAGGCGCTCCACACGGACGAATTTGTCATCACGGCCTGTGCACCCGGGGCCGGGGCCTATGATCTGTCCGGCGTCACGGCGGACGACTTCCTCTCCGCTCGCCCGAAGCCCAATCCCTATTATTTGCCGTATGTGATCCACGCCTATCAGGATGTCTACGGCTGGGCTGACTCCTTTAGCGACCTGTGGGTTGAACCTTACGCCACCTTGATTCCACCGCTCTTCGACGGTCAGCACGGGGCGGGGGAGATCAACGCGCAAGTGCCGGCCAACCCGGTCCAGATGTTACAACCGACGGTGCTGGAATCGTTTCGCACGAACGCGGCGGACGACCCGTTGCGCGCCAACCTGCGGGACAACGACCTGATTCACTGGACGCCCAAGGCCCCGCTACGGCTTTACCACTGCTCGGGGGATCTCGACGTATTGCCGGCGAACACGGCGGCGGCCTTGGCGGCTTTCCAGAGCCAGGGAGCCACGCAGGTTCAAGCCTTGGACCCGCTGCCGGGGGCGGTGCATGGCGACTGTGCCGAACCTGCCCTGCTTGCGGCGAAGGCCTGGTTCGACACGCTCAAATAGAATTCTCGCCCGATGAACCCCTTGGAAAACCGGCGTGAATTCTTGCGCACGGCCGTGCTGACCGCGGCGACCGCTCCGGCGCTGACCGCCGCCCGACCCGAAGAATCCGGGGCGCGTTCGCCGGTGAATTTCGCCCTAGATGGCAACCGGGTGCGGTTTTTTTCGCCGCGTCTGACGAAGCCGTTCAACCTCCTGATGCTCGCCGACACGCACCTGTTTCGCGACGATCTGCGGGGCGAACCCCACCGACAGTTCAGCGCTCGCATGGCGCGGGCTTACAATCAGACCCAACATTTCCGAACCGGCGCGCCCACGGATCCGGAGCAGGGCTTTGCCGGGGCCTTGCGTGCGGCGCAGGAGAACCGGGCCGCGTTGCTGGCCCTCGTGGGAGACCTCGTGAGTTTTCCCTCCGTCGCAGCGGTGGAGTGGGTGCAGGCGCACTTGCAGGCGGTGGGCATTCCTTACCTCTACACCGCGGGGAATCACGATTGGCATTACGAAGGCATGGCGGGCTCCCTGAATTCGCTGCGAGCGACGTGGTGTGCCAGTCGTCTAGCGCCCTTGTATCAGGGAGAATCGCCGCTGATGTCGGTTCGGGAGGTGAATGGTGTTCGGTTCATTGCCCTCGATAATTCGACCTACGAAATCCAGCCCGAGCAGTTGCAGTTTTTCCGAGCGCAAGTGGCCAGTGGGCAGCCGCTGGTGTTGTTCGTTCACATTCCGCTCTACGCGCCGGGACGACCGCTGGGCTTCGGTTGTGGGCATCCCGAGTGGGGCGCGGCCTCGGACCGCAGCCACGAACTGGAACGGCGCCCCCGCTGGCCCGCAGGCGGGCACACCGCGGTGACCTTTGATTTTCTCCGGGAAGTGTTTGCCACGCCGACTCTGCTCGGGATTTTTGCGGGCCACACTCATCGGGCTTCTTTGGATGTGGTGAATGGCATTCCCCAGTTCGTCACGGACGCCAATGCCACCGGGGCTTATCTCAGTGTGGAATTCGGACCCCGGTAAGTCGGTGATGTCGGGCGGGGGGAGTGGAGGATGGCTCCAAAAAAACAGGCCGCTGATTTTACTCAGCGGCCTGCAAACTGGCGACCCCACGGGGAATCGAACCCCGGTTACTGCCGTGAAAGGGCGGTGTCCTAACCGCTAGACGATGGGGTCGTCTTAAAAATGTCACTTTTGGGTTGGCAGGGATTTGAACCCTGGACCAACGGCTTAAAAGGCCGCTGCTCTACCGCTGAGCTACCAACCCGTCCGAAAGCGGGCCGGACATTACTGGTAGGGTTCTGCACTGCAAGCGTTTGTTCACCTTGAAATCGTTTTTCGTTTGGCTTGAGGACCGCTTGTTGGCCGTGAGTAGCAGGCGGAAAGGTTGTAAACAGGCCGTTATCTCCAGATCTCGACGGCCAAAGGCTTCGCCCAACCGCCAAAAATTAATGTGTCTCACTCCGCGTTTGCCTTGGCTGTTCCGCCAGCGCCACCAAGACCCGGCTCAGCGATTCCAGCCGCGGGGTGGCGACTCGGGCAGCCCGCGCCTGGCGCAACGGCTCCAGAAACAGCGCCTCCAGCTCCAGCGGAGTTTGGCGCTCAAAGTCGATCAAGGTGGAGGCTCGATAGGCCCCCATTTCCCGGGTGCGACTGATTTCGTAGTCGGCGTAGTGGTCGGGCATCTGGTGCCCCAGTGCTCGGCTGACGGCGATGACTTCCAGCATCAGTTCGCGCACCAAGAGCGTCCAATCGGGGCTCGCGAGCAGGCGGTCGGTGGTGAGGCATTCGTCCAGCACCGTCCCGAGGGCCGGCGGGGCGTCGGGCTCCAGTAGCGCCCGGCGGCCGGCGGCGCTGGCGACTCCTAGGCCGTTGAAGGCGATGTTCCAGACCAGCTTTTGCCAGTGAGCTTCGGCGAGGCGGTCTGTCACGTCGCAGGGCACGCCCGCCGCTCGAAACGCCTTGGCGAGCGTGTGCGTGCGGGTGCCGGCCGGGCGTTGGAATTCGCCCAGCACGATGCGGCCGTGGGCCAAGTGCTGAATGACGCCGGGCGCCAGCCGGTTGAGACACACGAAACAAAGTCCGCCGAGGATTTGATCCACCGGGAACAGGCGGGCGAGGGCTTCTTCATTCCCCAAACCGTTTTGCAGCGTCAGCACGGCGGTATGCGCGCCCACGAGGGGCGGCAGCAAGTGGGCGAATTGGTCGTTGGCGGTGGTTTTAAGTCCGATGACTACGAGGTCGCAGGGGCCGATCTCCTGCGGCCCTCGGGCGCAGTGGGGGTGGGCGGTGAAGTCGCCGTGGGCGCTGCGGATTTGGACGCCGCGGGCGCGGACCGCCTCGTAGTCCGAGCGCAGCAGGAAGTGGGTCTCGTGTCCGGCCACGCAGAGACGGGCGCCGTAGTAACCGCCGAGCGCACCACAGCCGACGAGCGCAATTTTCATAGAATGAAGAGGGGGAAGGGGATCGCTGGAGCCAAAACGAAGTGGCCGCGGGTAGACCCCAAAAAAAGAAAAACGGCACCCGCCGAGGGGTGCCGTTTTTGCGGAAGACGGCGGATTACTTGGCGCCGAGGATCGCGTCCTTTGCGGCCTTGGCCACGCGGAATTTCAGGACCTTCTTGGCCGGGATCTTGATCTCAGCGCCGGTTGCCGGATTGCGGCCAACGCGGGCTTTGCGGTTGACCAAGACCAGCTTGCCAACGCCCGGGAAGGTGAAGGTGTTTTTGGCGTGCTTGTAGGCGAGTTCGGCCAGCGTTTCGAGGACCGCGACGGCCTGTTTCTTGGTGATTTCGGATTTCTCAGCGAGTTCCGCGGCGATCTGTGACTTGGTCAGGGCTTTGAGGGCTTTAGCCATGGTAAGATGGGGTGTGAAGTATTGTGTGTGATGAACCGCCCGGTCTGCACCGCAAACCGAACCGCTGGCGAGTTACCGCAAGCGACCAAGGCGCGGCAAGGGAAAAACCCCAGCAAAATATGGCTGATCTGCTCTTTTTTTTGCGGAAGCAGGTGCCCGCCTTGACTTGGGGACGCTCCAAATCAACATCGGCCCCGTGCTGGAGCTTCAATCCATCGTCCATGACTTCCGCTACGAAATCGTGCGCAAGATCTACGAGGGGGGCATGGGGATCGTCTACGAAGCCCAGCAGCAGGGCGCGCACGGGTTCGTTAAACGAGTTGCCATCAAGGTGGTGCGTGAGCGCTACAACAACAATTCCGAGTTCATCGAGAACTTCGTGGGCGAGGCCAAACTGGTGGCCGACTTGATTCACACCAACATCGTCCAAACCTACCACCTCGGCGAATTTCAAGGCATGGCGTTCATCTCCATGGAACTGATTCGGGGCGTGAACCTCGAACAGTTCCTCCAGCGCATGACCGACCTGAACCGCACGCTGCCGCAGGAGTTGGCGGTCTTCATCGTGAGCCGAATTGCGCGCGGATTGGCCTACGCCCACGCCAAGACGGACGCCGAGGGGCATGTGCTCGGGATCGTCCACCGCAACATCAACCCCAAAAACATCATGGTGGCGTGGGAAGGCGACGTGAAGGTCACGGATTTTGGCGTCGCCAAAGCGCGGGGTTTCCTGACGGACAAGGAAGGCGAAGAAGTCGCGGGCAAACCCGAATATATGAGCCCAGAGCAGGCCGATTTTCAGGTTACCGACAAGCGGTCGGATCTCTTTTCAGCGGGGATTGTGCTCGCCCAATTGCTCACGGGGAAAAACCTGTTCAAAGCCCTGACGGCAGAAGATTCGCGGCAGCGGGTGTTGACGGCGCCCATCCCTGATTTCACCGCGGTCAATCCCGAGCTCTCCGTCCGTCTGAACGAGATCCTGCAACGCGCTCTGAGCCGCGACCTCGCGACCCGCTACCAGACGGCCGACGAACTGCTCTTCGATCTGGAGCACTACATCTACCACAAGGGCTACGGGCCGACCAACGAGACGCTCGGTAAGTTCATCCGTGACCTGTTTGAGGACGAGTTGAAACCGCGTCGGCGGACAGTTCGTAGTGGCACGGTGAAGCTTAACTCCACGCGCAAGACCAACCGCAACGCTCAGTCTGGCCGGGGTGAGACCCTCCGGACCGTCCGCACCAGTCGCACCACCAGCAAGACGATCAAGACCCGTAAAAGCAGTCTGATCGAACGCCTCAAGTCCAAGTTCAAATGAGCCGCCGTCCCACTTCCCCAGGCCGCACGGTCAACCTCGGCCTCCTCCAGCACGCCTGCACTCCGGATCCGGATCACAATCTCGCCACCTGTCTCAAAGCGGTCGAAAAAGCCGCCCGGGCGGGGGCTCAGATCATCTGCACCCAGGAGCTGTTTCGGTCGCAGTATTTTTGCCAGAGCGAAGACCATCAACACTTCGGTCTGGCCGAGCGCATCCCCGGCCCGAGCACGGCAAAATTCCAGAAGCTCGCGCAGAAGCACGGCGTGGTGATCATCGCGTCCCTGTTCGAAAAGCGCGCCGAAGGGCTCTACCACAACACGGCGGCCATCATTGACGCCGATGGTTCGTTGCTGGGCATCTACCGCAAGATGCACATCCCCGACGATCCGCTTTACTACGAGAAGTTCTACTTCACTCCGGGTGATCTCGGGTTCCGTGCGTGGGACACCAAGTTTGGCCGCATCGGGGTGCTGATCTGTTGGGATCAGTGGTATCCGGAAGCCGCGCGGCTTACGGCGATGAATGGGGCCGAAATCCTCTTCTACCCGACCGCCATCGGCTGGCATCCGTCAGA
>CAIJLV010000118.1 GCA_903821635.1 uncultured Verrucomicrobiota bacterium
AAAACCGGCGACTGGCCCGGGACTACGAGCAGAGCGAATCCAGCGCCACAGGGCTCATTTACGTCGCCATTATACGCCTCATGCTTCGTCGACTGGCCTGATCCCTCTGCATTCATCACTTCTCAGACAGGCTCTAAGGCCAGCGCTCCATCGCGACAACGTGGAGGTGGTCATCCGGTCGGGAGGCTTCCCGGAGTTGCTGGTGCTGCTCCACTCCCACCAAGTCGACTTGGTCCTTTCAAACCAGCCGGCCCGCAAGGACGCCGAGACGCATTGGCACAGCCACCTACTTGCAGAGCAACCCGTCAGCTTGGTTGGCACCCCGCCCTGGAAGCAGCGGAAGCTTCGGTTCCCGGCCGGGCTGAAGGATGTCCCGGTCATTCTTCCCAGCCAGGAAAGCAACACCCGCGCCGGCTTCGACCGACTTCTGGCCTCGGCCGGCGTGAGGCCTCGGATCGTTGCCGAGGTCGACGACATGGCCATGATTCGGCTGCTAGCGCGTGAAGGGGAAGCCTTGGCCCTAGTTCCCCCCGTGGTCGTGCAGTCCGAGATCAAGGAAGGAATCCTAGTGGAAACTCATCGCATTCCCCAAATCAGGGAAACCTTCTACGCCGTCACCCCGAGCCGACGGTTCCCTAATCCGCTCGTCGGCGAATTGGTGCATCGGCTCGCAGGCAACGGGTAACCCCAAGGAGCCGTGGCGCGGGGGAGTCAAGTTGCAGCGCCCCTTCAGGGCTTGGGCTTTGGTGACGCCAACCTTGGGGGCACGCCCACGTTCGCCGCGTCCGCGAAACGGAGGCTGGCTAGCCCGGGCAACCTGAGCGGGCTGGGGTTTGGAAACTAGCCGCGCCCCCTGCCCCATCGGCGCCTGACCTTTGGGCTGGGGAACGCGGTCGAAGCAATCCTGGTCAATCGGGTCGCGGCTGCTCTGGGTAAAATCCGTCGTTGGCGGCGCCTACTTCTTCGCCTTGGCGGCCTCTTGTTTCTTTACCTCGTCGGCGAGCTTGGTGAGAAACTTCTTCGGCTCCTTCTTGAAGTCCTGCACGCAGTTCTTGCAGCAGAACTTGAGAGTCTGGCCGTCCTGAACCATCTCGAACGGCGTCATGCCGCTGCCCTCGAACTTCTCGTCCGACACGAGGCAGAAGTCGAGCGGGTAGGGCTTGGCCTTCTTGGCCTTCACCACGGCGGCTGAGTCGTCGTGGTGGTGCTCCGCGGCGCGGAGCGGGGTGGTGTTGAGGCCGGCCAGGAGGGCGGCGATGAACAATGGGCGCAGTGGTTTCATGGCGTGCTTGGTTGGCTGGGCATCGGCGAAAGTGGGCTGGGCGAATCAGTTTGTCGTCAGCCAACGGGTGAGTTGCTGGCGCAGTTGTCCGCGGGCGCGATAGAGGCGGGACTCCACTGCCTTGACGGTCGTGCCGAGCATCGTGGCGGCCTCGGCGACGGAACGGTCTTCCAGTTCGCACAGGACAATCGCCTCGCGGAGGTCGTCCGGCAGGTTGGCCACGGCCGAGCGGACGGCAGCCTGCTGTTCCGTGCGGACCGTTTGGTCAACGGGTGAGCCGCCACTGGCGGGCAATGAGCGCGCCAGCCCGGGCTGGTCCTCACCGTCGCCTTCCAACGGCACTTCGGGCCGGCGGGACCGGGCCCGGAGATGGTTGCGGGCCAGATTACCGCCGATGGTGTAGAGCCAGGTGGAAAACTTCTGTCCCGGTTTGAAGTCCGAGCGGTGCTGATAGACGCGAACGAACGTCTCCTGCGCGAGGTCGTTCGCGGCGTCTTCGTCCCGGAGGAAACGGCCGAGGAAACCAAACAGCGGGCCACCGTGGCGTTCCATGAGGGCATCGAGCGCCGCGTCATGCCCGGCGACGAGCCGCGCCATGTCCGCTTGGTCGAGGGCGTCCGGTTCATCGGTGCTCATGGGGGCGATCCACCATTCCGGCTTCCATGTGCTCCTGCAGCCCCAAGGTCAGGCGCTGCATTTCGGCGAGGTAACGGGTGCCCTGATTTTCCGGCATGGACCGGGCAACTTCCTGAAAATGGCGGAGCATCTGGACCTGGCATTCCGCGTGGAGGGCGGCGACTTCGGCCAGCTTCTGTTCGATCCCGGCGCTGACGTTGGTAGCACCAGCCAGCAGCGACTTGAGCTGCCGGTGCTGCTCGGTGATACGGGCGCACATCGCCTCACACTGCGGTTTGTAGCCCTCGTGCAGCGTGCGGATGCGGGTGAGTTCGGCGTCCGTAAGTTGGAACTCGTGGCTCAGCCAAGCCAGTTCATCGGCCGGATGAGCGCGGTTCGCCCGGACCCACGCCGCCGTCCAGTAGCTGCCGCAGAAGACCACGCCGGCGGCCAGCAAGCCGAGGAACAACGTCCAACTGGGAGCAGGTCGGCTCATGGCGCTTGATGGAGCGGGCTCACCGCGGCGACATAGCGGGCATGTTCGGCCCGGAGGTTGCTGGCTCCGGTGTCACGCAGGCCCAACCCAACGCCGGCCACCATGACCGCGGCTAGGCCCATGCTGGCGCAGGCCGGCCGGAACAGGCCGGCGATGAAGGACTCGAACCAACCCGCCGTTGGGTTCGGTCGTTCACTCCGTTCCAATCGTCGCCAGACCCCTTCTTGAAACCGGGGCGGCAGGCTGGGGGCCGGGTGCGCAGCCTGGAGCAACGCCCGCAATTCGGGGTCCGCTGAGGGGTCAGGGGAAGCGTTCATGGTGGGTTAAAGCAAGGCGGCGGGAAAATCCCGCCGCCAGTTATGCGGAACGGTTCAGCCGCAGCAAGCCGCCTTGCGGGCCAGAGCCGGAGCGCAGCAACCCGTCGCCGCAGCGGCCGGCGCGCCCATCGAACACTTCTGGCTAACCGGCGAAACGTTCTGTCCGGGCAGCGTCGAGGCGGCCCGGGGCGAAAGGATGGAAGTTTTGACGAGCACAGCCGAGCAGCAGTCCATCGCGGAGCCGGAGGCCCGCCGTAAACCGACCGCCAACTCATTGGCCCTAGGCGATCCGGTGGTTGGAGTCGCATGGGCCAGATCTTGGGCGGTGTTGACGCTGGAGCTGACCGCCGGTCTGGCTTGGAGGGCGCGGGGGCTGCCGACGAGGCTGTTCGGCGTGCCGGCCGTGGTCAGCGAAACCGTGGCCGAGGCGAGGAGTAGCGTGGTGAAGCCGAGTTTGAGCGATTTCATGGCGAGTTTTCGGTGAAGTGTTTCGTTCTGTTCTGGCGGCAGTTACCACCGCCCTTCACCTCTGCTTACCCCGCCGCCAGCCAAACCCCTCAACTTTTTTACAGCCTGAGCAGCCGGAAAACTGAGCCATCTCAATCGCCACTACACTCACCCTCCAGCGGTCTAGGGTTACTTCGATTTCTCGGAGCGCGCGGAAGGGCGATCAAGTCGCATGGTCGCCAGCGTGGTGCCGAAATTCGGGACCGTGGTCATCGTGCTGCGGCTCGGAGGTGTAGGCTTGCGCCGGCTTGAATCCGGCGGGCTTTTTACCAAAATTTCCGCGTGCATTCCTTGCCGAATACGTTTCTGCGCTGGCTATCCTGCGGCCCTTCCCGCCCCGGGCGCGTCCTCGTTTCGTCCCTGTGGAGACGGTGTCTTTCCCTGGTGGCCGGCGCGCTGGTGCTGGCCGAAATTCCCGTCCAGGCCGGCGACAAACACGCCACCTTCGCCCTCGGAGACGGCGACACGCTGGTCTTCTTGGGCGACAGCATCACCGCCGCCCGGGGTTACACGAAGATCGTGGAACTATATACGCTGATGCGGCATCCCGAGGCGCGGGTGCAGTTCTGGAACGCAGGCCAAGGCGGCGATACGGCGGCGGGCGCCGTGGCCCGGCTGGAACGCGACGTGTTTGCGCACGGAGCAACGGTGGTGACGGTCGCGTTTGGCATCAATGACATCGGCTGGGGCACGAAGGCGGACGCGGAGCACAAGCAGAAGTATCTCGATGGCATCCGCACGATCGTGACCGCGTGCCAGCAGCGCGACGTGCGCGTCTTCATCTGCTCCCCCGCGGTGCTGCACCAAGACCCGGAGCAGGCCGAAACCGAGTTTTTGCAACAGATGGCGGACGAAGGCATGGCCCTGGCGAAATCGTTGGGCGCGGGGACGATTGACCTCGCGCGCGGGATGCGGGAGGTGCAGCGCAAGGTGGTGGCGGCGAATGCCCAAGAAAAGGAAGCCAAGAACCTCACCCGGCTCCACGTGGAGGACGGCATCCACCTGAATGACCTAGGCCAGTTGGCCATGGCGTGGGCGATGCTGAAAGGCCTCGGCGCGGAGGCGGATGTGTCCGCCGGGGCCGTAGATGCGGCGACAGGCAAGGTCGTCAGCGCCAGCAACTGCAAGCTCACGGAGCTTAAAACCCTTCCGGATGGCGTCACCTTCGTGCGCACCGACACCGGGTTGCCGCTGAATCTCGGCGTCCTGAGCGCGTTGCAGTATCGCTTCATCCCGGTGCCGGAGACGCTGAACCGTTACCAACTGACCGTGACCGGCCTGCGCCCGGGACGTTACGCAGTTCGCGCCGAGGGCCGCTTGCTGGGCACTTGGGACGCCCGGCAACTGGCGGCAGGCCTGAACATTTCGTCCGCGACCGCAAACGGCTGGGA
>CAIJLV010000119.1 GCA_903821635.1 uncultured Verrucomicrobiota bacterium
ATTTTCATCGCCTGACAGCGCTGCCGCGAGGGATCGGCAAAACGGATTCGCCCCAAGGTCAAGCACTGCGTTCGCTTTCCTTACTTTCGCACTTCACACCGACTTCTCAGACAGGCTCTAACCCCCGTCGCATGAGCGCCGACTGGATTGAGCGGCTGCGGACCCACCCCGATCTCCTCCCGCCGGAACAGCGCGCCCGCACGGGGGGCGACCGGCTCATTCCGTTGCTGCGCGAATATGCGGGTGCGGAACGCCTGCCGGTCGCTGAACTGGCCTCGCGCCAGCGGATGCGCCTACGCGCCCTCGCACGCCATTGCGCGGCCCATTCAACCCATTTTGCCGCCCGCCTCCGCGCCGCCGGCCTCACGCCCGAAGCGCTGGCCGAAAGGGGCGGCCTGTCAGCCCTGCCGCCGCTGACCCGGCGGCAACTCGTGGAGGCCGGGGAATCACTCTTCTGCACGGCGGTGCCGCCCGGACACGGCCCGATTACTGAAACCTCCACCTCGGGCTCCACCGGCGAACCGGTCACCATCCGCCGCCCCAAAAACTGCCACGTTCACTGGCTGGCCGCCTGCCTGCGCGAACACCTTTGGCATGGCCGGCGGTTCGATGGGCGCCTCGCCGTCTTGCGCGCCAACATCGCGGCCGCAACCAGCACGCCCAACTGGGGCGCGCCTAGTTCCCTGCTCTTCCGGACCGGGCCCAGCGCCGTCCAACCGCCCACGCTCCCGATCAGTGAGGTGGTCCGCTGGCTCGTGGCGTTTTCACCACAGCACCTGCTGGTCCTGCCCAGCTGCCTCGCGGGCATCATCGCCGAACTCGAAACCACCGGCCAGCGCCTACCCGGCCTGCAAAGCCTCCGCACCCTCAGTGAAACGGTTACGCCGCACCTCCGCACAGAGGCTCGGCGGCTGTTTGGTTTGCCGGTGGACGACTGCTACAGCTCCCAGGAATTCGGCGTCATGGCCCTGCAATGCCCTGAAGCCGGAACTTACCACGTCGCCGAACCCATCCTGCTCGAAGTCGTGGACCCGGAGGGCCGCGCTTGCGCGCCCGGCCAGACGGGCCGCCTGCTCGTCACCGATCTCATTAACTTTGCCACGCCGCTCATTCGCTACGAAATCGGTGACTTTGCCGAGGTCGGCGAAGCGTGTCCCTGCGGCCGAAATCTGGCACCCATCCGCCGGTTCTTGGGGCGCGAGCGCAATTTGGTGCTACTCCCGGATGGCTCGCGGCATTGGCCGCTCGTCGGCTTTCACCAGTGGGGCGAGGTGTTCCCGGTGCGTCAGTTCCAGTTCATTCAGACCGACCGCCAGTCCATCACGGCAAAAATGTCGGCGCCCACCCGACCGACTGCGGCGCAGGCAGCGCGGTTGGCGGCGATCATCCAGGAATCATTGGGCCATCCATTTGAAATCCGCTTTCACTGGCAGGAAGAACCGCTCCCACGCGGTCCCGGAGGCAAGTTCGAGGAATTCCACTGCCGCGCCTCGTGAATCACCGGTGGGGAGGCCGGCGCGCCGCTTTGGCTTCGTTCCGGAGCTCAGTCCGCGGACTTGCGCCAGCGGCTTGGACTGCGGTCGCCCTCGACCGCTTTTTCCGCCGTGCGAACAGCGGACCAAGCCTCGGCTCGCGGCGACCGCCAAAGCGCCCGCGGACTGGCGCCCGCCGCAAGCTTCGCCCCTGCGCTCGGCTCACCCGGCAATTCACCGCGGGTAATCAGCAAAACGGCCGGGAATTGATTCCCGGCCGTGGTTGAACCACTACCAACTGATCCGCGACTCAGACTTGAGCCGCTGGCTTCGCTTCCTTGCGCCGACGCAGTCGCCAAGCAACTAAACCCGTGCCGCCCGCCGCCAAGAGCGCCAAGCCCGGATTAGCTTCAGGCACCTCGGTCAATCCCGTCACGTGGATTGGCGTGTTGGCCTCGTTTTCATAGGCCCAGTCAATCGCGGTAACGCTGAAGGGGTAGCCTTGGTCGCCGTCTTCCACGAGCAGTCGGATCCAGCCGAAATGGGTGGCGCCGTCGATGTCAAAGGCCACGCCGGCGAAACCCGTCTCACCCGGGGCAAAATTGCCCTGGGCACCTGAGTTAAAGCCCGAAGAGAAGACCCGCCTCAGGAGCGCGGTCGACATGCCGGATTGTGATTGTTGTTGTCCCAAGCTAACCATATTGGACGCCGAAAAATTGCGCGCTCCGCCCCCTTCGAAACCGGACGCCAACACCAAGTTTGCCCCCAAACCTAACAGCCGGGCTGATCCTACACGGTCGCTGTCACTAAAACTGTAGGACTGGCGGATTCGCAGTTGGAAATCAGGCGCGGAATTGCCATCCAAATCCAAACCCACGCTGTTCGCGACAGCCCCAGTGTTTGAGTTGGAAGCGTTTCGCTGGCTGGCGGGCAGGTTGACGTTGATGTTCTGGACGCCGCTGTAAACCACGCCGGCATCCACTGCCACCGGCAGCGTGAACACCGCGCCCAGCGCGGCGGCCCCGGCAGTGGCTCGACTGGCGGTAGTGAGAGGGGTTACTTGGGCCGCGGTTCCCCGTTCCGCGTTGTTCGTGCTGCTTTTCATAACTAAAATTGGTTAATTCGCTCCCTGGCCGACCTAGGAACACGGATGCCGCGACTTAGGCAAGCCTAGGGTTACGCAAATTGCGAATCCACCTTGCCGCACCCGCCGCTGGATTCGGTCCGGCGCCGCGGCCTCCGGCAGCATTCCGTTCCCTCGTCGGCGCGGAGATTCGCCATTGCCCGCGCCCCATTCCTTGCCTTCTCTTGATCCCACAATGTCCGCCCCGCGCAAGTTGCTCCTCCTCGGTTGGGATTCCGCCGACTGGAAACTCTTCAAGCCGCTGCTGGAGGCCGGCCAATTGCCGAACCTTGCCCGACTGGTCGAGCAGGGCTGCATGGGGAGCATCTCCACGCTGCACCCGGTCTATTCGCCGATGCTCTGGACCTCGATCGCCACCGGCAAGCGGCCTTACCAGCACGGGGTGCTGGGCTTCAGCGAACCACTGCCCGACGGCACCGGCGTGCGCCCGGTGAGCAGCCTGTCGCGCCGCTGTCGCGCCTTTTGGAACATCTTCCACCAGCAGGGCTGGACCGGCCACGTCGTCGGCTGGTGGCCGAGCCATCCGGCCGAACCGATCCGCGGGAGCATGATCTCCAACCTGTGTCACCGTGCCGTCGCGCCGCCAGATCGGCCGTGGCCGGTGCCGCCCGGGGGGATGCATCCGCCGGAACTGGTCGAAACCTTCGCCGACCTTCGGTTCAACCCGAACGAGCTCACGGTGGACATGGTGGCGGCGTTCATCCCGAAGGTGCGGGAGATTGACCAAGCCAAGGATCAACGCCTCGCCGGGTTCATGCGCACGCTGGCCGAGTGCGTGACCGTCCACAACTGGGGCCTGTGGCTCGCGGAGCATACGCAGTGGGACTACCTCTGCGTCTATTACGACGCGCTGGACCACTTCGGCCACGGCTTCATGAAGTATCATCCGCCGCAACAGAAGGGGATCAGCGACCGCGATTTTGAGCTGTATTCCAACGTGCTGACCGAGGCGGCGAAGTTCCACGACCGGATGCTCGGCGCCCTGCTGGCCAAGGTGCCTCCCGAGACCACGGTGGTGCTGCTTTCAGACCATGGTTTCCACCCTGACGCCCTGCGGCCGACCTCGATCGCGCCGATTCCGGCCGGGCCGGCGGCGGAGCACAGCGACTTCGGCATTCTCGTGGTGCGCGGGCCGGACTTCAAAAAGGACGAATTGCTCCACGGCGCGAGCATTCTGGACCTCACCCCCACGCTGCTGGCGCTGCAGGGGCTGCCGCTGGGCGAGGATATGGACGGACGGCCGCTACTCGGCGCCTGGAAGCAGCCGCCGGTGGTGAAATACATCCCCTCCTGGGACGATGTCCCCGGCGACGACGGCCGGCATCCGCCCGAATACCAGCAGGATCCCGAGAGCGAGCAGGCCGCGCTAGCCCAGCTCGTGGCGCTGGGCTACGTCGCCAAGCCGCCGGCCAACGCGGCCCAGCACGTCGCCCAAACGCAGCGCGAACTGGACTTCAACCTCGCCGAGGCGTTCATGGACGGCGGTCGCGACGGCGACGCCTTACCGATCCTCGAGCGGCTGAACCGCGAATTCCCCGAGGAATACCGTTTCGCCCTCCGCCTCGCGATGTGCTGCCGCGCGCTGGGCCGGATGGACGACCTGCGCCGCGTGGTCAAGGATCTGGACGAAGTCCGCCGCCCCGCCACGGAAGCGGCCCGGGCCGAGCTGAAAATCTGGCGGGAGGAGGTGCAGCAGCGCATCGCCGCCCGCCGGGAAGCCGCGGCGCAGGCCAAAACCGAAACGGCGGCGAAAAACGCCCGCCAAGAGACTTCCGCCGCCCCGGAGATAGGGCCCCAGGACGAACTCGGTGCCGACGATCACGGCGCGGCCGTCGAGGCGGAAGTCGCCGCCGAGGAGCAGCAGCGCCCCGGGCCGCTGCTGACCCACGAAGAGCGCGCCGAGATCGCCGCCCTGCGGAAACGGGCCGGGCTGAACCTCCACGGCGTGAGCTTCCTCAAGGGGATCTTAGCCCTGGCGGACAAGCAGGGCACCCTCGCGCTGCACCACCTCAACGAAGCGGCGCGCTCCATGTCCAACCGGCCGGGCATCCACCTGCAAACGGGCCAAGCCTACGCCCGGCTGGGCCAATGGAACGACGCGCGGCGCGCCTTTGACCGCGCGCTCGAACTCGACCCGGCCAACCCCCACGCGCTCGTCGGCCTGTCGCGCGTGAGCCTCGGCGAACGCCGCTTCGAGGAGGCCGCCGGGTTCGCGCTCGCCGCGATCCAGCGGCTCCATCATTACCCGCTCGCGCACTTCCTGCTCGGCCTTGCGCTCGGCCGGTTAAACCATTTTGAGCGCGCCCTGACCGCGTGGGAGACCACACTCCAGCTCAATCCCAACTACTGGCCCGCGCATGTCCGGCTCGCCCGCGCCTGCCGCAAGGGCGCGCCGCGCAAGGCCGCCTTTCACCGCGAACAGGTCCGCCGCATCCGAGCCGACGCCGCCGAACACGCGCAGAATCCGCGGCCGGAGAACCGGCCCCAACTGCACCCGCCCGCGCACACGCCGGCCAGGCCACCGCGCGTGGAGGTCTCGCCGGAATTCGCGCCGGAGGTCATGGGCTTGGCCCGCCCGCCCTTTGGGGAAACAGTCATCACGGTGGTCACCGGACTGCCGCGTTCTGGCACTTCGCTGCTCATGCAGATGCTCACCCGCGGCGGCCTCGCACCGCTGACCGACGGCCAACGGCTCGCCGACGACGACAACCCCCGCGGCTATTTTGAAATGGAGGCGGTGAAGTCCCTCGCCCGCGACACCTCCTGCCTCGACCAGGCCGGCGGCAAGGTCGTGAAGATCGTCCTGCCCCTGCTCTCGCACCTACCACCGAAGCACCACTATCACGTCATCTTCATCGAACGTGACCTCGACGAACTCTTCGCCTCCCAAGCCGCCATGCTGAAACGCGCCGGCAAGGACGACGGCGGGGCGGCGCCGGAAAAGCTGCGCCCGGCCTACGAACGACTCCTGCGCCAGTCACGCCAACTGGTCGCCGGGCACCCGCGGATCCGGGCACTGCGCCTGTCCCACCGCTGGCTCCTGCAAAATCCCGCCGCCGGCGCCCAAGCCATGACCGACTTCCTCGGCCACCCGCTCGACCGGGCGCAAATGGCGGTGGCGGTGGACCCCACGCTCCATCGGCAAAAGCGGCCTTAGCGAGCGGCTCCGGTGGCCGGCGTCTAGGAGCTCGCCGCCGCCCACGGTCTGCCCCTGAGCATGAGCCGCGCCGCCAATCGCTCCGACAACGCTCTGCCCGGGCTGAGTATTCCCCGTCTGGGTGGTGACAAATGCCGTCACCGCGCGGGAGCGATTGCCGGTCCAGTCCACCAGGAACTGTGCCTCGGTCAGCCCAAACGCCGGGGCGTTTCCTTCACTTCATTCAGGAATGGCGCCCACTGGGCCCGCCCCGCGGGCCGCTGGGGGGCGATTCAACTGCGGGCTTCCGTCGGCGACACCCGCTGCCGGTGGAGTTCGGGTTTCACCCCGAGCAGCATCTTTTCCGACGTGGGCAAAAGCTCCGCCCCGACGAAAGCAAGGAGGCGGGCAATCTGCTCGGCGGGATGGCGCACCAGTTCGGGGAAATCGACTTCCAACACCGGGCACCCGGCTTGGCGCAGGAATTCGCGCGTCGCCGCGGCGTGTTTCTCCAACAGCGGCAGGACCTGTCCATCGAGAGCCGGCGACGCCGCGGCTTCCGGGAATCGCATCCGGTGCTGTGACCGGGCGATCTCGGCGAGCGGGCGGGTGGCGCAGATGAACCGATACCGGTGCCCGTGGGGCAGCGCGGGCAGCAGCGCGGAGATCACCTTCACGGCCCGCCCGGCGGCTTGGTCAATGAGCCGTGGATTGCGGCGCAATTGGCGAACCGGTTCCCATTCGAGGTAGCCTTCCGGATTGTTCACATCCGCCGTGCGCTCGCCGTCGGTGAGGAGCGGAAAACCACCTCGCCCGAGCAACTGCATCAGCAGCGAGGTGCCGGAACGCGGCAGACCGGTCACCACCAAGATATCTTGGGGCACCAACGGCGTCCCCGCGGGCGACGTCGCCCGGTCGACCGCTAGGGCGCCGGTTTCGGTCGACGCCGCGCTCGCCGGAGCGGGCGCGGCCGGCGGCGCCAAGGCCTCGGCTTGAGCGCGCAATTTCGCCACCAACGCCGCCCGGTCGGTCCCCGCCCCGAACAGGCGCTGCCGTTCTCGGCCGTGGTGTTCCGCCTGCGCGGTCCGGCCCTGTCGCCGATACAGTTGTTGCAGGTAATGGTGGGCTAGACTGAAGCCGGGAGCGTAGCGCAGGCAGGTCAGCCAAGCCTTCTCGGCGCGTTCCAGCCGCTTCAGCCGCCACTGGGTGAGTCCGAGGATGAAGTGGGCCCGCGGCAGGGTGAACTCCAGGTTCAGCGCGTTCAGGGCCGCCTCCTCGGCCGCTTCGGGCTGGCCAATCCGGAGTCGCGCCATCGCCGTCAGCAGCCATGCCGCGGCGTCGTCCTCCCGTTCGGCGAGCACTTTCCCGGTGGCCGCTTCCACTTCGGACCAGCGCCGCAAGCCCACCAGCGTGCGGGCGTAGAGCAGCCAGAAGTCCGGATCGCTCCCCGCCATGCTCCGCGCCTGCTCCAAGTAGCTCAAGGCCCCGCGATAGTCGCCCTCATCGGCTGCCAGCTGGGCCCGGAGCACTTTCGTGATCGGGGCGTTGCCAAAGGTGCTGATCACCGCATCCATCGTCGCCCGCGCCTCGGCATTCAGCCCCAGCGACATCTGGCAGCGGGCGAGCGTCAGGGTGAAGTCGGTCCGGGCCGGCGTGTCGCGGTGCAGTTGTTGCAACAGGGGCAGCGCCGCGGCCGGCCGATTGCCGTCTAGATTCGCCCGCGCCAAGGTCCACCGGTTTTCCTGCTCGGTGAGCCGGGCGGCCTCGGTGGGATCGGCTCCGGGCGGCTCCAGATAACCCAAGGCCACAAAATGCTCCAGCAGGGCCCGGCTTTCGGCATCCGTCAGTTGCGTCATCGCCGGGGAACGGCCGGCCCCGGGCGTTTCCCACGTCGGAATCGAGCGCCCCACCGGCGGCTCGCGGAAGGCCGTGGCCAAGACCTTGCCCTCCATGTCGTCGCCGACGGGCAGCCCATACAGCGCCAAAATCGTGGGGGTGACGTCCAAAAGGCTAGCGCCAAACACCAACTCATCGCGCTGAAACTGCGGGCCGGCAGCCGCCAACACACCGTGGGATCGGTGCCAGACGGTGATGCCGGCCGGAACTTTGGGAATAAATTTGGGCCGTTGCGTCCCGCTGTGAAAACCGTGGTCGGACACGAGGATCACGTGCGTCTCGGGACCGGCCAAGGCGATCAGCTTCGCCAACATCAGTTCATGGAACTGATAGGCGGAGTTGATCACACCCTGATACAGGTTGAAGAGGCCATCCGGAACGCCCGCCAACTGGGGCGGGTGAAATGGCATGAAGTGATGGCTCAGTTCGTCAATGGCCCGGAAATAGACCGCCAAAAAATCCCACTCCTGATGCTCCAGTATCCACGTCGCCGCCGCTTGGATGGAGAGGGATTCCGCCACGTGCTCGCGCAGATGCCCCAACCGGTGATCGTGGGCCTGATCCACCTGTTCCCAGCCGGGCACAAACCGCTCCACCCACGACGCATCCACTTCCTCCGGGCTAACCCGGAATTCATTCAGCGGCGCGGCCAGCGTCTCCGGCCAAATGGTGCCGCGCGGCGCCGGCGGCCACGGCTGACCCAGGGGCGCAGTCGGTGCCGGAAACAGATTCGACACCGTGATCCCGGTGGGTCGCTGCTCTCCGTGGGTGGAAAACCAGCCCACGACGTGCGCCTTCAGGCCTTGTTCGCCCAAGATTTCCCACACGGTCTTGCACCAGCGCGTCGCCGCTGAAACCGGCCGGACGGCGCCGTTCAGCGGATCCACGTCGGTGAACCCCAGCACCCCGTGATCATAGGCCCGTTTGCCGGTGGCAATGCTCGTCCAGAGCATCGGCGAGAGGGTGGCTAGGTTGCCCTTGACCCCGCTCTCCACCAGCTTCCGCAGCAGGGGCAACTCGCCCCGGTCCATGAGGGGTGTAATGACCTGCCAATCGGCCGAATCCCAGCCCACCAGCAGCACGCGGGGGCGACTCATGGTCGGGAACGATGACGCCGATCCAGCGGCCCCCTCCCCTGGCACAGCCTACCGGCGAGCCGGCGAGGAAAGCCCGGGGCTGGCCGGGCGGCGAAATTACACATGGCGCGCCTTCCGCAAACGACGCCAGGTGGCCAAGCCGCCGGCACCCAACGCCGCCAGGATTCCGGTGGCGGCGGGCTCCGGCACCGCAGTCGCACCCGCGAGGATGGCTAGGTTGGCGGTCGTCTCGTAGGCAAAATCATGGAGGGTCAGCGAATTCGACGCGTCGTCGTAGGTCATGCGCAGCCAGCCGTAATACGTGCCCGCGGTGGTGCCGTTGTTATTTAGCCGCACACCCACATAGCCCGTCGTGCCGTTGGCGTTCGTATTCCAAGGATAGCCGCTTTGATTGTGGTAGTGACCGGACCGCACAAACTGCTCCAAGGGAGATGAGAGTTCTAGGCGCTGGTTGATGTTGGTTGTGGTGTGTTGGTTTGTCCATCCCCGGTGGAGGGAGGGCGGAGCCCGACCGGAACCGGGGATGGAAGCTCTCTCTGC
>CAIJLV010000120.1 GCA_903821635.1 uncultured Verrucomicrobiota bacterium
CGGTTCCGGTCGGGCTCCGCCCTCCCTCCACCGGGGATGGACAAACCAACACACCACAACCAACATCAACCAGCGCCTAGAACTCTCATCTCCCTTGGAGCAGTTTGTGCGGTCCGGTCAGGACGGCACCCCCACGGGAGGCCCGTCTTTATTGGATTTGACGCGGGTTCGAGCCCCGTCGCGCCTTCAGGCACGGCGGGGCAGGACGACCGTAAAGTCACTGCCTGCCCCTTCCCGACTCACCACTTCCACCGTGCCGCCGTGGGCTTCGGTGACCGCTTTCACCAAGCTGAGCCCAAGCCCCAACCCGCGTTCCGTCCGGCTGCGTTCCACCCGGTAAAGCCGGTTCCATATCTTCGGCAGTTCCTCGGTCGCAATGCCAATTCCCGAGTCGCGAAAGCGGACGGACGCCATGTCTGCGTCGCCTCCCGTCGTGATCTCCACGCGGCCGCCGGCCGGGGTGTATTTCAGGGCGTTGTCCAGCAAGTTGGCGAAGACTTGGCGCACTCGGGTGGCATCCACCGCCGCTGGGCACGGCGCGTCCGCCGTCACGTGCACGCGGATGTTTTTTTCTTCCGCGACTTGGCTGTAAAGTTCGACGACGTCGCGCACCAACTGGCCGAGCTCCGTGGGGACGCGGCGCAGTTGCATCATGCCGGCCTCCGCTTCGGTGACGTCCAGCAACGTGTTGAGAATGCTCAACACCTTCTCGGATTCCTCCACGCAGTCGGCCAGTGCCCCTTGGGCCGCCGCCGGGTTTGCCGAATCCTGCAAGGCCGATTCCGCCGTCCCACGCAGTCGGGTGAGCGGCGTGCGCAAATCGTGGGCCACGTTGTCCAACGCTTCGCGCATAGCCCGCAGCAAGGCCTGATTCCGATCCAGCACCGTATTGAAATGCTCCACCAATTCGGCCAATTCATCCCGCCGCCGCGGCACGCTGACCCGAGCCTCCATCCGCCCCGTGCGAATGATCTCACGGGCCGTCTGGGTGACCTGCCGCACGGGCCGGGTGGTCCGCCAGGCGAAAACTACGCCGCCGGCGAACCCCACGAAGCCCATCAGGCTGCCCACCCAGACAAAGACCCGGCGCAGGGGTTGGAACAAGACTTCGCGATTGTCGGTGCTGCGCGCCACCTGCAACACCGATCCATCCACCAACTCCCGCTGGCCCACCTGAAAATCTCGTTCGGCATCTCGGGGAATCCGCAACACCGGCACCTTGAATTGCAGTTCGCCAAACCCCGGCAGCAGTTTCGATTCAGTCACTGAACCCAGCCATTGCTCCGGCGCGTAGAGCAGCACCGCGGGGCCACTTCGGCGACGGATTTGCACGAGCAGAGGTTCCGCCCCGGGCGAAGTCGCATCGCGCTGCACCAATCGCGCGAGGACGTTGGGACCGCTTTGGGCGTAACTCGCGGCGTAGGCGTCCAGCTTGGCGAGGATCACGCGCTGTTCGCGTTCCTCCAGCCGCACGGTGAGGAACCAATACAGACTGGCAAACAAGGCCGCCCCGCTCGCGCTGAAGACGAGCGCAAACCAGAGGCTGAGCCGGATCGCCAGCGCGTTCCGCCAATGATCAAACAGGCCGGAAAACATAACCCACTCCCCGGATGGTTTGGAGCCGACGCCGGTCCGGATCCACTTTGGCCCGCAATCGGTGGACCAAGACGTCCACCACGTTGGTCTGGGGGTCAAAGCTGTAGTCCCAGACGTGTTCAAGGATCATCGTTTTCGTCACCGTTCGGCCGGCGTGGCGGAGCAGGTATTCCAAGAGTGAGAATTCCCGCGGCTGCAATTCCACCACCTCGCCGGCCCGGGTGACTGCCCGAGTCAACAAGTTGAGGGTCACGTCCCCCGCCGTCACCGAACTGGTCTCGACCGCCTGCGTGGAGCGGCGGATCAACGCCTGCACCCGCGCCAGCAACTCGGAAAAGGCAAACGGTTTGGTGAGGTAATCATCCCCGCCGGCTTGGAGTCCGCGCACGCGGTCTTCCACGGTAGCCTTGGCACTGAGAAACAGCACCGGCACCTGCGATCCGCTCGTGCGGAGGCGTTGCACCAACTGTAAACCAGCCAGCTTCGGCAGCATGATGTCGGCGACCACGGCGTCATACGCCGTGCCCACGGCGTAGGCCAAGCCCTGTTCGCCATCGGCCGCTTGGTCGACCGCAAAACCGCTTTGTTTCAGCCCCTTGGTCACAAAGGAGGCAATCTTCGGATCGTCTTCGACAACGAGGACGCGCATACGCCCCAAGGTGAAAGCTTCGCCGCAAACCTCAAACGGCAAAACGACTGATCCTGCGCCCCGAGACGCCCGCGAAGGTAGGTTCCCCGCCATTTTCCCCTTTGCGGACGCGGCGGCTTCTCCAAACTCCGGCCGTCACATGAGCAAGAAAACCGCTTCCCGTTCCGCGAAATCGCCGGCCTCCGAACGCACCTTCTCGTCCATCGTGGTGGACGGCATCGAGCGGGCGCCCAGCCGCGGCATGCTTTACGCCACCGGCTTCAAGAAGGAGGACTTCCAGAAGTCGCAGATCGGCGTCGCCTCCACCTGGAGCATGGTCACCCCGTGCAACATGCACATCGACCAACTCGCCGTGAGCGTCGCTCAAGGCATCAACGAGGCCGGTGGCAAGGCGGTCGTCTTTAACACGATCACCATCTCCGACGGCATCTCGATGGGCACCGAGGGCATGAAGTATTCCCTCGTCTCCCGCGAAGTCATCGCCGACTCGATCGAAACGGTCGTGGGCTGCCAAGGCTTCGATGGCTTCGTGGCGGTCGGCGGCTGCGACAAGAACATGCCCGGCTGCATCATGGCCATGGGCCGGTTGAACCGGCCTTCCCTGTTCGTGTATGGCGGCACCATTTTGCCCGGCGAACTCGACGGTAAGGACGTGGACTTGGTGAACATTTTCGAGGCGGTCGGCAAAAACGCCGCCGGCGTCTGCTCCGCGGAAGACGTGGAACGCGTCGCGGAGGTGGCCATCCCCGGGGCCGGTTCCTGCGGCGGCATGTATACGGCCAACACGATGGCCAGCGCGATCGAAGCACTCGGCATGAGCTTGCCGAATTCTTCCGCCCAAGCGGCGGTCTCGAAGGAAAAGACGCTCGACTGCGAAACCGCCGGTGCCGCCGTGCTGAACCTGGTCAAGCGGGGCATCAAACCCCGCGACATCATGACCAAGGAGGCGTTCGAGAACGCGATGACCCTCACGATCGCGCTCAGCGGCTCGACTAACGCCGTGATGCACCTCATCGCCATGGCTCACAGCGCGGGCGTGAAATTGACGATTGATGACTGGACCCGCGTCGGTAAGCGCGTGCCCGTGCTCGCGGACCTGAAGCCCTCCGGCAAATACGTCATGGCCCGCCTGGTCGAGATCGGCGGCACCGTCCCGCTCATGAAGATGCTGCTCGACGCCGGCCTCATGCACGGCGACGTGATGACCGTCACCGGCAAGACGATGCGCGAAAACCTGAAAAACGCGCCCAAGTATCCGAAAGGCCAGGACATCATCCGCAGTCTCGTCAACCCGATCAAACCCAGCAGCCATCTGGTCGTGTTCCGTGGCAATCTTTGCCCGGGTGGCGGCGTGGGGAAAATCTCCGGCAAGGAAGGCCTCCAGTTCGCCGGCAAGGCCATCGTGTTCGAGCGCGAGGAAGACGCCTTGCAAGGCATCCTCAACGGTAAGGTCAAAGCCGGCCACGTCATCATCATCCGCGGCGAAGGCCCGAAAGGCGGCCCCGGGATGCGCGAGATGTTGTCACCCACCAGCGCCATCATGGGCAAGGGCCTCGGCAAGGAAGTCGCGTTGATCACGGACGGACGCTTCAGCGGCGGTTCGCACGGTTTCGTCATCGGCCACGTCACGCCCGAGGCGTTCGACGGCGGCCCGATTGCGGTCATCAAGAATGGCGACCCGATCACGATTGATGCCGAAAAGCGCGCCATCACGCTCGGGATTCCCGCCCAAGAACTCGACGCCCGCCTGCGCCAGTGGAAGCAGCCGAAGCCGAACTACCGCCGTGGCGTGCTCGCGAAGTATGCGGCCCTCGTCAGCTCGGCCAGCGAAGGCGCGGTCACGGATCGGCAGTTCTGAACTGGCGCCCCTAGGGTAACAGGCGGACGCGGTAAAACCGCGCCGCCACTTCCCCGACGGCCTCAATCGCCGTGGCGATCCGGGCGGTCGCAACCACCGGCCCGCCCACTGCCTGCCAAGCGGGAAATTCCAGCCCCTCGGTCGCTTCGAGCAGATAGTGGGCCCCAGGATACGCGTGCCATGACACCGTCACACCGCCGGCCGTCGCCGTGACTTCAGACAGACTGGGCGGCGGCGGAACGTTGCCCGCCCGCGGTGTAGCCACAGGCAGCGCTCCGGCCATCACCCCGCCATCCGGCGCCCGACCTTCACTGACGTCGGGGGCCTGCGGCCCAAACGTGACCGCGTCGATCACCGTGCCGTCGGCCGCGGCCAGCACGATGCCTTCGCCGTTGGCCGAAAGCCGGAAATCGGCGTGCAGATCGCCAGTGGCCGATCCGTTGAGCTCAGGCTTCCGATCAGCCCAGACGAGCAACCGGCCCCGGGGCGGAATCACGAACCCTGGTGGAATCTGGAACTGAAGGCGGTTTTCGAGCGTGGTTCCGAGGAACAAGCCGGCAAGATTTGCGGGTTCCGAGCCAGCATTGAACAACTCGAACCAATCCTTGAATCCACCGTCGGCCGGGTCGCTCACAGTGGTTGCATTGTCGGCCATCCATTCGTTGATCAAGACGTTAAAGGCGGGCGCGGCCAGCGTGTTCAACGCCCGCGGGGTCGACCGAGTGAAGAGGTGGCGCGAACTCAGGTCGCCGTCCGGAAAGTCCCCGCTCGACCGGTCCGGGCCCGGCGATACGTAGCGCAGGTAATCGAGCAGATTGGTGCGACCTCCCGCCACATGGGTAAGCGTGACCAATCCGCGCTCCCGCTCCGCCCGAAAGTTGGCGTGCAGTTGGGTCGAAGTGGTTTGCGCCGCCTCGCCATCAAGCCAGACGAGCAACGTGCCGCCGGCCGGCAGAGTCGTGTCGGCCGGGAACGGCCACGCCGCGGGTTCGGTGACTGAATTCCCCAAAAAACATCCGGCCAAATTGACGTCCGTGCGGCCGCCATTGAAGAGCTCCACCCAGGGTTCACGTTGCCCCTCGTTGTCGGTTGGGCCGGTGTGGTTTTCGGTCTGCACTTCGTTCAGCCAGATTGCCGGCCACGGGGGCAAGGGCGCGTTGACCGAATTCAACGCGCCCGGCGTCCATCGCGACAGGGCGCTTGAAGTCTGCCCCAAGTTCGCCGAGGCCCGAATTCCGTTACCGGAAAGACGCACCGTGAGCGTGCCATTCGTCGTGCTTGGCCGATACCAAAAGCTGACGGCGTAGGGTTGGCCCGAAGCGAGCGCCGGGGACAGATCTTGCACGAGGGCTGAATCCCTCGTGGTGCCGCCGGAGCTGGCGACGAGGCGGAGCGAGGACTTACCGGCAAAGGCCACCGCTGGGCTCACCGTGGAATTGGCGTGATTGGCGCCGACTAGCCAAGTGTCAGTGAAGGGCGCTTCAAAATCACCGTTGCGGAGCAGATTGGGGCCTAGGTTTGGGTCATTGCCGGCCACGAGTTTCAATTCATCCACGTAAACTTCGCCCGCAGTCTCCAAGTAAAGGTAGAGGGCGGAGCTGGACGCGGTGCCGGTGGCGATGACCCGCTGCCATTGGGACCCGGGCGGAAGGTTGGTGGCCACCGCGGTCCAGTTGGCCGGCCGGTTGTTATCCTGGCTGGGATCGATCAGTTGCAGGGAACTCCCGGTCAGCGCGGCGGCGGGCCAAGGCGCGGCGGTTTCAAAGCTAACCTGGTCCACGACCGTTTCGCCCCCGCCATTGGCCGGCGGGCGCAGCAGGCGGAGCGTTTCGCCAGTCCCCGTCAACCGGCCGGCGAAGACGCCCAGCGGCCTGAGGTTGGGACCAAACGTTTCGGCAAAGGCGTAGGCATCTTCCACCACCAGAGCATGGGCGCCCGGAGCTAGGGAGGTTCCGGCCGCGAAACGGAAATCGACGCCCGAAATCCGCCAATCTGTGAGGTCAAACGCGGTCGTGGTGGACCGGTTGCGCAGTTCAATAAAGGCGCTGCCGGGCCGCGTGGGATGGGGATGCACTTCACTGAAGATGACTTTGCCTTCGGGTGCGTCCGGAGTTCCGGTGAAATTTACGGCGAGGCTGACTGGAGCGTTGGTGATGGGTTGACCTCGGGAATTGAGGCCGCCGAGCAGCAATTGATTCGGGCCGGATCCCAAGGCCACCGTCGCCGTCCAGTTGGTCAGGGAAGTCCACCGCACGTCGAGGGGCGCCCCGTTGAGCGTGAGCGTCCGGGCGGACAGCGGCGCGGTGCCGGTCAGCACGACAAAGTTGTTGGCGGTCTCGAACGACGTCCCGCCGTTGACCGTGAAGGCCAGTGGGGCGAGGCGGTTGGTCAGCAACTGATTGAGGTAGGTGCGGCGCGTGGCGACGTAACTCCGGATGGCGGTGCCGGCGGTGACTCCCCCCGCGCCGTTGGTCCGCATTCCGTTATAGCGGGCGTCAATCACGGGATTGGACCGTTCGGGCAGCAGCGGACCGTTAGCCGCCTCCAACAGTGCCTGCCAATAGAGCCGGGCGAAGGGCGCGTGCGTGTTCACTGGGCCGACATTTTGGCCCCCAATTCCTAAGAGGTCACTCCGGGCATCGGCCCCGGCAAAGGCGAAGTCGATGTCCCAGATGAGCAAGCGCCATGGCCCCTGGCGCGGCTTGTAGGCATACATGTTCTGACCGCCGCCATAGCTGTAGCTGTCGTTGTTGCCGACCAGGTGTTCGGTGACGTGCGTGCGAAACCAATTATCCACGTCGGTCGCGTGAGTGAGCGCGTGGGTGTAGCTGTCCCCGCTGATCGGCGTATTCACCGCTTCGACGAGCCGAAAGAGATTGGTGTAATCGTGGGGATCATTGCCGAACGCGCGCAGCGGCCAATTCCAACGGTAGCGCGCGCGTTTCAAAGCGCCGCCGCTCGTGTAGCGACCAAGATTCGCCCCAACGGGATTGAAGGTCGAACCGGCGTTGTCGAACTCGAACCAGAGCTGAATCTTCCGCAGTTCACCGGCGGAGTCGTCCGGGAACCACTGTTCCACGTAGTCGCGGGTCGGTTGTTGGGCGTCGTCATAGACCTGCCCGCGCCGCACCCCGTTGACGTAAAGCTGGACGGGGCGCCGATGGCAAAACGGCAGCCCCAACTGCTCCGCAATCCAATACGCGTGCTTCTCCTGCTGGGCGGTCAAATCACCGCCCCCATTGCCCGGTTGGAGCAGGTTTAACTCCTGTTCCCCGAGCAACGAATCGTCCGCCGGCAGCACAAAGACGTAGTCGCAGTTCGCGCCGGTGGGACCGTTGTAGCTTGGCGCGTGGTAAGGACTGCCACTGTATTGGGCGCCCGCGTTGTAGATCGTGCGAAAATTGCCGTAAACAAACGTGGCATCGAGTGGGTCGTTGCTGAGTTTTTCCCGCTTCGTCCAGCGGTCCACGTTGGTCTTGGTCGTCCAGATTCGGTAACTGCCCAACGCGCCGTTCACCAACGAGTCACCCCACCTCACCAGTCCTTCCCGCTCGGGTGCCTTGGCCGGAAACGTCGCACTGACCGGCATGGCGGCCGCGTCCGTGGCGACCACATGAAAGGCGCCCAAGCCGGCGATGCCCGGCGCAGGAATCGTCGCCGCATAAAGCCCGGAACCATGGTCAACCATGGCGACGTCGGTGTAGTTGGTGGCCGGATCCCGCCGCCAACGCAGCGTGAGCGCAGCCACGCCATCGGGGTCGGCAACGCGGGCGGTGACCACGACGTTTTGGTTTACGGTCGGCAGCACCGGTGCGTGCGCCACGTCATAAATGGCCGGGCCGACGTTGGTCACACCCTGCGAATTGGGCGCTCCGGGAGTGCCCAGATTACGCGCCGCGAGGGTGTAGCCCGGCGCTTCGTGCCAGTTGCCGTGGAGCCGGAAATGAATGTGGCCGGTGCCCTTCAGCCAGCGAACTTGGGCCCGAATCGTCACTGTTTGCCCGTTGCCCACGCTGGTGCGGAGCGGCACGCGGACTCGGTTGGGGCCGGTGTGCCCGGGACCGCTCGCCCGGACGTGCAGTGACTGCCGACTCTGAAACCCCTCCCCCGGCTCCAGACTGCTGGCGCTGTGATTGCCTTGGAAAACCCAGTTCGCCGTGCCGGCCTCAAAATCGAAGTTGGCGATGAGATTCGTGCCGCCCGGCCCGATGACCTCCACGTGGTCCACCAAGGCTTCGCCCGCGCCGTAAAGGAACAGTTCCAGCCCGTTGGCCGGCTGGTTGCCGTTATCGGCCAAACCAGTCGCCGCGACGGTGAGCCACAGGGACTTCGCGGTTTCATCACTGTCCGCCCAATTGTCCGGCAGCCGCCGGTCCGCCCGCGGATCCCGGAGTTCCAAGCTGCTTCCGCCGCCATCGGACCAGCGGCCCCAGCGACCTCCGGTGCCATAGCTGACCTCATCCACCACGACGTTTACGGTGTTCGTGACCCACTGGCCCGCCGCGGTGAGGGTGCGAGTCGGTTCTGGAAACGACAGCGCGAGCCGTTCCCCTCCGTTGCCCAGCGTGCCGGTGAAATCACCGACCAAGTTACCCGGACCAAGATTGAAATAATTCGTCCGCAAATGCGCCGCCGCCTTGGCCACGACCAAGTAACCGCCAGCCGGCAGCACGGTGCCAGCGGCAAACTGAAAACTGATGGCATCCTCCAACTGCCACCCAGTCAGGTCCACCGGCGCGGCTCCCGGATTGTGCAACTCCACGTATTCATCGGCCGAATCATCGCTTGCCGGGTGATACATGATTTCGTGGAGCACAACCGCGGGTTGGCGTGGCGCCCGGTTGGCTTGTGCCGGTGTGACCGCGGCCAAGCGCTGCCAGTTCGGCGCCCCGTCGGGATAGCGGCCCAAGCTCACGCCCTTTTCCTGCGCCTCGAAACGCACCGCATCTAACACCCGGCGGCCATCCGGCGAGCGGAACCAGACCGTCTCCCCGGCGGCGTTGAGCGCAAAGCCGAGCTCGGCTGCGGTAAAACTCAGGAAACCACGGGCGGGAATCACCGTGGCGGCCGGCAGGGTGAACTTGGCCTGCGCCGGATCGTCAGTCAGGACGCAGCCCGTCAGATCGACCGCAAACTCGGCGTAGTTGAAGAGTTCTACCCAGTCGTCCTGCGCGGAGTCGCCGCGGGCGAGCAGTTCGTTGAGCACCACCGTCCGCAACGCCGGATCCCGCACCGGTTCCGGCGCCCCGGGCGAACCGCCGACATATTCGCTCGCCGCCCACGCCCGCGGGTCGCGTTCGCCCCAACTGGGCCGCGCCAACACCCGTGAGGGCCCGGCCCCATTCGCCGCCGGCCACGGACCGTCAGGGCGATAGTTGACCTCAAATTGCACCGCGCCCGACCGGTGCCGCAACCGCAGCGTGCCACGGTCCGGCGGCAGGTTGCCGGTGAAGGGTCCGAGCACATTGGTCAGCCCGGTGAGCCGGCGAAACTCATCCGGTTGGGCTGCAATGATGGTGTAGCCGCGGGACGCCAAAGTGAAATTGGTGGGAAACGTAAACTCGACCGCGCCGTCAATTCGCCAGCCCGCCAACTCTTCAAACCAAGGCAGCGAATTGAACACTTCGATGAATTGTCCGTTTAACCGATCAGCCCGGGCGGCCGGGTGCGACATGATTTCCGAGATCACCACGCCCGAGCGACGCGACGACGGCCCCGGCGGCTCGGCCGGCGGGCGAAAGAATTCTAGTCCCAAGGCTGGCCCGACGGGTGGCGCGGCCAAGCTGGACCACGCCAGTCCGCAGGCGAAAGCCACGGCCAAGAGGAGACAAAGGCGAAAAAAACCGAAGGCACGCATCAGGTTATCTGGCGTCACCTTAACGAACCGCGCCCCGGTGAAGCCAAAAGGAAATGTCGCTTCCCCCCCGCAATTACCGGACCTCCCTCCCCGGGGGGGAACCCGGCGGGCGTCCGTGGATCAAGCTTTGGGCGCGGTGACCGCAGCGTAATCCCGGCGCTCAACTAGCGGGGCCCTGCCCGCCCTGTCGTTCGCCAAATGGGTCGGCTAAAACCGCAAAAACGGAGTTGCTGCTAGCGCCCCGCGCAGCGCCCCATCGGTCATGCGAACAATTCGTTCTGGATTCCTCAGCTTGCTCCTGAGCGGAGTGGTGGCGGGCGTCAGTCGTCCCGTCGAGGCTCAGGATGTGTCGTTGCTCGGCGTGGTAAAAGGCATCTCCCATCAGCAATCGGGACCCGCCACTCTCACGCTCCAGCCAGAAAACCCCTATCAATTCAGCACCTTCGTCGAACTGTCGGCCCCGGGACGCGTGCTGAACGCTTCCCTCACCCCGCCGGGCAAAAGTGCGTTGCCACTGGGAGACGATGGCGATGGCTGGTATCTGGATGCTGGCTTTGCGACCGCGGCCGCCCGCGACGCAGCCTTTCCCAACGGTAACTTCACCCTGCGAGTCATCGGCCAAAATGACGGGCTCCGCACCGTGGTGGTGCCGCTGGCGGCCGACGCGTATCCGCCGATTCCCCAGCTCAACAATTTCAGTTCTCTGCAAAACGTCGCGCCGGGAGAACCGCTGACGCTGACGTGGACGCCCTTCACCGGCGGCACGCTGACCGATTTTGTCCAATTGGAAATCAACAGCAGCAGTAACAGCGACCAAGTCATCTTTGAAACCTCCGGCCCCGGCGAACCCGGCAGCCTGAACGGCACGCAGACTACGGTCACGATTCCCGCCGGCCGGTTGGCCGCCGGCCAGAGTTACACCGCACGCCTGATGTTCGCGAAAATCGTCGCCCTCAACGCCACCGACTACGGCCAGGGGGTCCCCGCCATCGGCGCCTTCTTTCAGCAAACGAGGTTCCCGATCTCCGTAGTCAACTCCAACGACACCGAGGCCCCGCAGCTATCGCACTCCAGCCCGCCTAACTGGGAAAACTCAGTGCCCCGGAATTCCGGCGTGGCCTTTCAGTTCAACGAATCGATGCAACCGCTCCAGTCCATCGTTTGGTCGGGCGCTGACCCCGCCCAGTTCACCTACCGCTGGAGCCATGATCGCCGGGTGCTTTTCTGCCTGTATTCGCCCCAGTTGCCAGCCGGTGCCACCATCTCCTGGCAATTGAACCGCAACGGTTTTAAGGACCTCGCGGGTAACTCGCTCGGGTATGATCCGCAAGGAACCTTCAGCACCGAAACAAACAATGCCGTGGGCTTGCCCGACGTGGCCATCGCCGGTTTGTTCAAAGCGGAAATCTTCACCCAAGCTCCCGGCGCTTCTCCGCAAATCCGCAGCGAAAAAGGCTATGCGGCAGGCGTGTTTGCGGACTCAAATGGATTTAACACCATCGTCGCGGGCTCGCTCCGACTACCCACTGGTCAGGTCGAATCCTTGAGCTACAGCCAAGGCGACTCGTTCGAACTGGAGACTGAAGTCGACACCAAGGTTGAGCTAGAGGCCAACGCCCCGTTGGGCACCTACGAATTGACGTTAGAAACGGTGCATCAGGGCAGCCGGACCGTGATGCTGCCCCTGCCCTCCGATGCGTATCCCTCCCCGCCGGAACTGCTAAATTTGGTGGCCGCCCAAACGTTCGACCCAGCGCAACCCCTGACGCTATCGTGGAAACCCATGGTGGGCGGCACAGTCAACGATTTCATCGGCCTTTGGGTTGATTCCGGTAACTCCGGCCATTCCGTCTTTGAGACACCCGAGTTTCAATCCGGTCAGGCCCTGAAGGGCACGGCCACCTCGGTGACGATTCCCGCCGGGACGATGCGGCCAGGCCGCTCCTATGACGTGGAATTGGAGTTTGGCCATCCGACCACCATCGACACCACCAGTCTGCCAGGCAGCACCTTCGTGGTCGCCTTCACCCGACTGACCCAAGTGCAGATCAACGCGGCGGGCGCGGTGGTTCCCCCCCGGATACAACTCACCCCCAGCCAAGCGGGCCACTGGCACCTGCGCGTGACGGGCGACCCCGGGGTCAATTACGTGCTCGAAGCCACGCCGCAGTTGGGCGGTAGCTGGAACGCGGTGGGGGAATTTCAGATCTTTGGCGAGGCGTTTACCTTCGACGATTGGGACCCATCCGGGCAGCGCTTCTACCGCGTTCGCGAACGCTTCTGAGCGTCCTCGCCGCGCCATTCACAGCCCCAATTCGCTGAATACTCGGAAATAAAGCCAATGCCCGAAGTCATTCGGGTGATTGATGTTATTGCCGAGCAAATCCTCCGGCTGCTTGCGGTTGGCCAACGCCTGCCAGTTGTTGAAGATATCCGCAAACGCGCAGCCGGTTTCCCGGGCCACCCGTTCGGTCGCCGCCGCGTATTGCTCCATGCGGTGGGTGCCAAACTTCCATTTCGGGTTTGGCGGAAACGCAGAGAACAAGACCACTTCGGCGCCCGTGCTCACGCGGATGCGAGCGATCAACTCCTTCAGGTTGGCCTCAAACTGGGGAATCAGCACCCCGCCCACGTTGTGATCGTTCATGCCGAAGCCAATCAGCACCAGATCCGGCTGCTCCGCGATGACCTTGGCTTGTAGCCGTTGACCACCCTGCACGGTGCCGTCGCCACCGGTCGCGCCGTTGACGGCAGTCACGCGGGTTTGCGGATATTTGGAGCGCAATTCGTCCGCCCAGCGATTCCAGAAAATCAAGTCCGGCTGGGTGGCGTCGCCGCCCGCCGTAATGCTGTCGCCAAACGCAACGAGCTTGAAGTCACCCCCGGCCTGCAGCTTCGCGGCCGACTTCGGCAGCCAAGCCACCTGTGAACCTTGGACTGGCCAAACGCTCGCCGCCCGGAACGAGTAATCCACAAAGGCAAAGAAACCGCCGTTGCCGAACCCGGGGAATTTCGAGTGATCGAACGCCACTTGGCCAAACAACGAATTCGTCTGGAAATCAGGAATGCGGGACCCAGGCAGCCGCCGAACCGTGCCCGCCGCATAGTCCACTACGTAATCACGCCCCGCGACATACTCCACCCCGCCGGCGCCGGGACGGTAGCGACTGCGCACGCCAAGCGGCTCGGAGGGCACAGGCTTAAAGGCCAACGCTGCGGGCGCTTCGCCCACTAAAACCACGGATTCGCCCGTCTGCCGCTGAACCTTCGGGCCGGTCGAGGTCACACACCCAGAACCCAACCAGGCGACGACGCCCGCGAGTAGAATTTTAGCCGGCCCATTCCATCTTGAATCCATGGCGACCACGCTAAGGCTCACCCCGTGGAATTGGCCACCGCAAAGCACGCGTCGAGCCTCCGTGACGATTCGCCAAAGCCTCGGCTAGGGCCGACTTCCAAGCCAAGGGGACGCCGAAATTGCCCCCTTCCCCAGCTGGGTAAGCGCAGTCGGTCGATGCCTGCTTGCCCTCAGCGCAGTCAAACCACGGGTCGGCTCACGCCGAGCGCGGCTCAATCCTTCGATCTCCCGTCGTCGGGCGTCCAGTTGCCAATCTCGGTGTGCGGATCGTTGTCGTTATTCCAACGGCGCCGCCATTCGGTGTTCTTGGGGTTGACCACTTCCTTCCGCAGCGCCGACTCCGCGTGGCCGTCGGCGAGCATGAGATTGCTGCGCTGATTGTGGCGCTTGGAGGGCCACTGGTCGGCTTCCTTGGGATCCACGTTTCCGTCCCAACTGGAGTCCGTTTTGCTGTCGGCCAGCATGATCAGGGAGCTCGGCGCAATGACGGCCGATTCCTTCACTTCCGGAACGATACCGACATCGCCGCCCAACCCGAGTTGCGGCAACTGACCGGGCGCCTTCAGTCCCCAGTCATTATAGCCATAGGTAAAGGCCGCCGCCCCCTTGGAAAACACCGGGGTGCCGATGTATTCGAGTTGTCCCTTGAGGGTCTTGTTGACGTTCGTATCCCACTTGGCGCTGGGTAATCCGGCCGGGCACCAAAAGGACGCCCGGTTGGTGCCCATCTGCGAAAACAGGCGGTTCACCCAGATGTAGGAGAAGTAGCCGGGGTTAGCCTTGCCATCGACGGTCGTGCGCGCGTCGATGCACCCGGGATACGCCCGGAACTCCTGCACATACATGATGGTGGCGAGCCCCATCTGCCGCTGATTGTTCAAACAGGCCGTGCCGAGAGCTTTGCCCTTGGCTTTGCCCAAGGCGGGCAAAAGCATACCGGCCAGAATCGCAATGATGGCGATGACCACCAGCAGTTCGATCAGGGTGAAGGCGAGGCGTGCGCTGGAGTTGGCCGCCGAGGGGCAATGGGTCCGCATAAGAGCTGTCTTTCGGTGAATTGAGAAAACCTTGCGCCGTCGCCGAACGGGCAGCCATGCCGAGCCGGCACGAAGCCCTATCGGGAATGCACCTTCAACGTCCAGCCCGCTGCGTCGCGAGCCGGTCCGCCGTTTGGGCCAAGGCAAAATCACGGTCGGTCAAGCCGCCGGCGTCATGCGTGGTCAGGGCGAGTCGCACTCGATTCCAACGAATGTCGATATCGGGATGGTGCTGCGCCTTTTCCGCAGCGCGGGCGACGGCGTTAACAAATTTTAGCGCCGCGACGAAATCGCCAAACTCAAACGTCCGCCCGATGACTTGGCCTCGCCGGGTCCAGTGGGGCACGGTTGCTTGGGCGGCCTGTAGCTGCGAACGGACGAGCTTTTCCATCCCGGCAAGGCTCGCGGCTGGGGGTGGGCGGGCAAGCGTAGTTCAAGCGAACGGCGGGCGCCGAAATCCGGGCCGATCCCGACGCGGCGCGCCGCCCGCCCCGCTTAACTGACTTGGATCAACGAGACCTTTTCGCCGCGTTCATTGCGGGCGAGGCCTTGAGCGCGGGGATCGTTCACCGGCTTGCCGTCCACGATGAACTGGTAGTGATGGCCCCCGTGCCCGAGGGTGACGGCGAGTTGCCAAGAGCCATCAAAGCCTTTTTTCATCGGATGACTGGCGCCATCCCAGTCATTGAAATCGCCCACCAGAAAGACACTCTGGGCCTGGGGGGCAAGACAGATGAAATTAACCGGCTTTTGGGTGGCCTTCACCTGAAGGCGTTGAAGCGGCGAATGGGCTGGGCGGAGTGGATGCATGGAATCAAATTATAACCACGCCCGGGGGTAAGTTTCCCGCGGACAGCGAGTTAAGAAGGCATCCGAAGACGCAAGCGCAAGGCCAAGTTGGCGAGTTGGCGGCAGATTATTTCGGCGGCACGCCACCGGACTGCCGGAGCACCAGTTGGCTGCGCAAATACCCGTCCACCGGCGCGCCCTGCCAAGCAGTCAACCACACGTCCGCCAGCATTTGGCCGCCGCGCTGGAGCTGTTGCCGCAGCAGTTCCCGCCCCTCTAGGCCGCGCGCGCCATCGCCGGACAGGCGGCCGGTTTGCTCCATCTGATACAAGGTCTCCACGTGCGGGGCCTGCTGTAGGACAAATCCCAAAGCCAACGGGAACAGATTGTCGCGATTTGTCCCCGGCGTGCGTTCCCAGACAGACTTAGCCGGAGTCACCTGCGCCAAGAGCGGGGCGCGGTCCAAACCGACTTTGCGCAGGTAGCCGCCATCAATCCAGCCGTGAAAGGTGCGATTGGTGGTGTAGCCGTTCGGGTTGGCCTGCACCCAGCCATTGTAGTTCCGGGTCGTGTGCAAGGGTTGCACCGCGTCGCCGATGAAGTGGCCCATCAGGCCCATGAGGTAAACCACGTTAGCGCGTGCATTGGCCACTTCGTCGGCCGTGCCGCCAAACTGTTCGAACGTGCGCAGGTAGCTGAACGCCGATTTCAACCGCCCGTAGTCTTCGGTGATTCGCCACGGCAGGAACCCGGGCAGCCATTTGGTGCGATCCTGATCCACCAAGGGATCCGGCGCGGGAAATTTCGCGGGCTCCTTGGCCCGGGCGAGGGCGACTTGGGCCACGAACTCATGGCGGTAGGCGCTCACGTTGGTGGCGTTCAGGCCGAGCGGAGGCAGGTCTTCAAGGTCGAGAAAGTGATCGGGATTATTGACGTGTTTGAGGGTCAGTTCGCTTGTGTTGCGCCAGCGATCCGCTTCCCCGGCGAGGAAGGCGATGCGTTCCGCGTGCGCCGGTTCCCGCACAAACGCCGGAAAGTTGGTGGGCAGACTCGCGAGGGCGAGTTCATTGATCAGGCGGTGGCCTTCGTAATCCCAGGCGAGCAACTGCCAGGACAGCGTCAAAACCGCTCCACCCCACCGCAACAATGGTTTCATCAAGGCCAAGAAAACCCGCGATGTCGGGCGCAAGGCAAGGAACGAAGCCACGACTTTTGCCGTGGGTGTGGATTCGCATTTCCCGGGCTACCTCTTTTGCTAGCGTGCGGCCATGCGATTCACGATTTGCAACGAGATCTTCAAGGATTGGTCGTTTGCCCGGGCCTGCCAGTTGGCCCAAGAATCCGGTTACGAGGCGATCGAGGTGGCGCCCTTCACCTTTAATCCGTTGGTCACCGAAATCTCCCCCGCGCGCCGAACCGAACTCCGGGAAACCGCGCGCAACGCCGGTTTGGCGATTTCAGGCATCCATTGGGTGCTGGCCTACACGGAGGGATTTTATGTGACTCATCCTGATCCCGCAGTGCGTGCCCGGACCCGGGATTACTTAGTCGCAGCCATCGATTTTTGCGCAGACCTCGGCGGGCGGTTCATGATTTTCGGCTCCCCCAAGCGCCGGGATCTGTTGCCCGGGGTAACCCCGGCCGACGGCGCCGCCTATTGCTTGGACTCTTTTGCGGCGGCCATCCAGCGCGCGGAACAAGTTGGCGTCACGATCTGCTTGGAACCACTCGCACCCGAGGAGACTAATTTCCTCAACACCGCGGCCGACGCGATTGCCCTCGCTGAGCGGGCCCAATCGAAGGCGTTCCAAGTCATGCTCGACGTCAAAGCCATGTGCGCCGAGGCCAAGCCGATCCCGCAGATCATCCACGAATCCGCCGGCCGGTTTGCCTACTTCCACGCCAACGACCGCAACCTCAAGGGACCGGGCTTTGGCGACGTGGATTATGGTCCGATCGCGACGGCGCTACGCGAGGTCAACTACGACGGCGACGTCTCCGTCGAGGTATTCAAGTTCGAGGAAGGCCCCGAAGTCATCGCCCGCGAAAGCCGCCGTTATCTGCGCCAACACTTCGAAGCCTAAAGGCACCCTCGCCGATGAAGTCCTGCGCGCTTGCCTGCCTCAGTTTGACGCTGGGAGCCGGAATTCTTCGGGCAGCGGCTGACGGATTTCGCCTGAATGAGCTGCTGGTGAACGCTCCCAAGGGCTGGCTGGAATTGGCCAATCCAACGCCGCTATCAGCCCCCCTCAGCGGAGTCGAAATCCGCCTGCTCCAAGGAGCCCAATCGCAGTCCTGGCGCTGGGGTCCGGATTGGGAACTGGGGCCGGGAAGTTTTCTGGTGCTGAGTCTCGCTGAGCTGGGTTTGGAATTTTCTCCCACCGGCGGACGGATCGAGCTTTGGTCGAGCGCCGGCACACGGCTGGAGGTCTTGGATTACGGCCCCCAATTGCCCATGGAGAGCATCGGCCGCGTGGGGGAACGCTGGGTGCTATTGGCCGCCCCCTCGCCCGGCAATGAAAACGGCGCGGCGGCGGACCTCGATGAGCTCACGGCCGTCCGGCTCAACGAATGGCTGCCCACCTCGGCGGTTCGTCCTGGGTGGATCGAATTGTTCAACCCTGGCCAACGCCCGGTCAATCTGGCGGGCGCCTGGCTCCGTCACCACGAGTCGGGCACGGGGCGAGCAGAGTTTGTGTTTGCCCCATTGAGTTTGATCGAACCGCTGGGCTGGCAAGTGTTTCAAGCCCATCCCGGAGCCGCCGCCTCGGCCTGGAACACCGGCTTGGACTTGGGGCCGACTGGGGCGGCACTGCAACTGTTTAGCCCGGGAGGCCTCTTGGTGGATTCAGTCACTCCAGCGGCGGCGCTCTCGTCGCTGAGCCAAGGCCGCTTGCCGGATGGCGGCTCCTTCATTGCCGCGCTTTCGCAGGGAACCCCGGGCCGGATGAATCAGAGCGATTTCGACACCGACGCCGATGGCATGGGTGACGGTTGGGAAGTCCGTTACCGACTGGAGCCCACCAATCCGGCCGACGCCGCCGCCGACCCGGATCAGGATGGCTTGAGCAACTTGGAAGAATTTCGAGCCGGGCGAAATCCGCGCGCCCACGATCCGCCGATCCCTGTCCTCGCCGAACTGGCTTCGCTCGGACGACTCAGCCTTCGCTTTCGGGCCGAAGCCGGCACGTCCTATTCCATCCTCGTCGGCGAAAAGCCGGAGGCGGTCACGGAACTTTTTGTCCCCTTCATTGCCGATGGCCCGGCCCGAACGGTGGAAATCACCGACGATCCGGCGCAGGCGCGATTTTATCAGGTCGTCACGCCCGCCCGGGCGCAGTCGCAGTCGGAGCTTGGCCGCCGCCAACGCCCGTGACCGATGAGCTCACTTACTCCCCTCTTCACTGACCAAAGTTGTCCGCCCCAGCCTGCACCCGCCGAACTACCCCGGCTGAATCCATCACGGCGCAAAAGTTGAGCCGATCCACCGCCAGGCAAAACGCCACGTCGTCGGCCAGTTCGGGAATTCCGAGCAGGCGGCGCCCGTTACGCGAAAATTGCATGGCCGTTACCCAGTCCGATTGGGTGGCCAAAAAACAGTTTCGGGCGACGTGGGCGGCGTCATCTATTCGGGCTTGGCGAGCCAGCGACCAAACGCGGTCAGCCAGTGCCCCCGCGCCCAACGTATCCTCGTAAGCCGAATGCTCTCCGGTGCCGGCGCAGACGAGGCACAAATGTTCAGGCACGTGGGCCGCCAAGTAATCCGCCGTCGCCCGGAGGTTGGCCGGAGACGCCACCATGACCCGGCGGGCCGGCGCGCAGGCCCGCAGCGCCCGGGTGCCATTGGTGGTGGTGATAGCAATTCGCCGCCCCGCGACGCGGGCCCGGGTAAATTCCCGAGGCGAATTGCCGAAGTCGAACTCCGTGCCTCCGGTCAGGGCGGCCCCGATGCGGAAGCCTTCCCGCTCGCCGGCGAGGAGCAGAGTCGGCTCTCGCCGCCGACCTTCGAGCGCCTCGGCGAGGTCGCCGCACGGCAGCAGCGCCTCGGCCCCGTTGTGCAAGGCTTCCAGCATGGTGGAAGTCGCCCGCAAGACATCAAAAACGACGCACGTGGTTTGACTGAGATCGCGCCGAGCAAGGGCCGAGAATTCGGCGGGCGTAAAAAGGACTTCGAGAAATTTCATGGCGGTAACCAAGAAAACAGCCGCGCGGTGGGCGCGGCTGTTTTGCGAGCAGGCCACAAGCAACGCTCAGTCATCGTTCGGCTCAAGCGGTGGGCGGACGCCAAATTTCTTCTTCAGCGCCTCGACCAGCGCGAGCGACTTCATGCCGCCGGTGCAGGTCGGATCGCTGAGCGACGCCGCGGCTGCACACACACCCGTGAGCAATGACTTTTGGAGTTCCCAGCCTTCGTGCAGCCCCAAAAGCACGCCGGCGCAAAACGCGTCCCCGGCTCCGGCCGTGCCGGCGATCTGCTTGTCAGCGACCTTGAGCGAGGGTTGCCAGTGGTCCTTACCGTCGCGGGTGCGGGCGAAGCATCCTTCCGGGAAATGAATCACGATCAATTCCTTCACGCCCATCTGGAGAATTGCGCCGGCGGCGTGGCGGAGGGAAACGGTATCGAGCACGCCCTCTTTGCGAATCTTGAAGCCGGTGACTTGGGCCGCCTCAAACTCGTTGATGATGGCGTAATCGCAGTGCTTTAACGCCGGGGTAACCACGGCCTTAAAGCGGTCACTGGCCTCGCTAACCGTATCGATGCAGGTCTTGAGCCCGGCGGCTTGGGCGGCGGCGAGCAACCGGGCGGCGCCGGTAATGCCTTCCTTGTTCACCACGTCCAACTTGTCGAGCAACAGCAAGTAGCCGAGGTGAAAAATGCGGGCCTTCGTCTTGGTGAAATCCAGATCCTTCGCGTCCCAAAGCGCATTGGCCCCACGGCAGTGGAAGAACGTGCGCTTACCGGTGCCGGCGACCGTCATCACATCGGTGTAACTGGTCGGCGCGTCGGCCGTCTGCTTGAGAAATTTGGTCTCGATCTTGTTTTTGGCGCAATCGGCCAAAATATGTTCGCCCGCTGCGTCCTTGCCGACCAAGCCCGCCCCTTGCAACGGGAAGGTCACCCCCAATTTGGCCAGATCGAGCAGCACATTATAGGGCGCGCCACCGGAGCCTCTGGACTCGCTCTTGATGTTGGCGAGCGTTTCGAGCGCGGGATAGGTGTCGATCGTTTTGACGTGGTCGATAATCCAGTTGCCGCCGGCGAGGATGCCGGAGCGTTTGGACGCGGGAGATGCTTTCATGCCTTAGGGACGGATGGGCCTTGGCGGGGTAATGCCCCTTAAAACCTTGGTTAGGGAGAGATTATCTTAAGTCCGGGGCACCTGTCTCTAAAGAATTGCCGGCGGCCGAAGTCTTCCCGCTCAAACGCAGGCCGCCAAACCCTGTTGAGCCCGGAGCGACACCCACGGCTCCTCAGTCGAAACGTCCACCATGGCGGGTTCGGCCGCCTCGGCCGGCGCCAAAATGGCGAGGAATACCACCGGTTCCCGAAACGGATTGTAGGTTCCGTGCACTTCGCCCTTGGGAATTAACACCAGCTCGCCCGGTTTCAGGATGCGATGCTCCGGCCCACACCATTGCTCCGCCTGTCCGCTGAGCACGTAGATAATCTCCTCACGGGTCGGGTGATGATGAAACGCATGACAACGTCCAGGCTCCATCGTGGCGCGAACCAGCAGCAAATCCTGGCACGGCACAACATCCGGCCGGGACAACCACGCATTCAGCGTAAACGGGGATTGTTCGGTGACGCTTTGAGCCGCCGTGACAAACCGGCGGGCTGCAATCTCAGCGGAAGTGCTCATAACAACTGCGGCCAAGGCACACCCTAATTCGGTTTCGCCCCGACTCCCGCTTCATTGCTTCAGGGACTTCCAGGGTTCCTCGCCACTAACATCCACGAGGAACGGCCCCTGTGCGGCGGCCGGCGACAGGATGGCCAGAATCACCGCGTCGTTCGCCGAAGGATTGAACGTCGCATGCACAATCCCCTGAGGAATGTGGGCCACCTCCCCCGGCTTCAGGATGCGTTTTTCCTGCTCCACCCACTGTTCCACTTCGCCTTCAAGCACGTAGATGATCTCTTCGAGTTCGGGATGCGTGTGGAAGTTGTGACCTTCGCCCGCCGGCAACACGGCCCGGCAGACTTGCAGGTCCTTCGCCTCGCAGACTTCGGGGCGGCAAAGCCAGTAGTTGGTGCGGCCCTTGTAATCTTCCTTCAGGGCCTCGGCGGTGGTGATAAATCGATTGGGTGACATGACTCAGTGGGGCGCCGCTCGCCGGGGGCGGCAAGCGGCCGCGAGACGGTTTACTTCTTCTTGCCGAACTTGTTTGCCGCGGGCGCCTTCAGGCTCTTGAACTCCTTGGTCAGGTTGGTCAGCGAGGCTTCGATGCCCATGCGCTCCAAGCTCGTCGCGCCCACAAAACCCACGGCGTCGGTGTGCTTCATGACGCGCTCCGCGTCGGCAGGTGTGTTGATGGGGCCGCCGTGGCACAGGAAGAAGATGTCCTTCCGCACGCGGGTCGCGGCATCGATGATCTCCTGCGTGCGCTGGAGGGTGTAATCCCAACTCTTGACCGCGCTCTTCACGCCGATGCTGCCGCCAACGGTCGTTCCGACGTGCGCAATGATGGCGTCCGCGCCGGACTTGGCCATCTCCACGGCTTCTTCGGGTGAACCCACATAGACGATGGAGAACAGGTCCATCTTGCGCGCGAGGGCGACCATCTCGAACTCCTTCTTCACGCTCATACCGGTCTCTTCCAGCACGCCGCGGAAATGCCCGTCCACGATCGTGTGCGTTGGGAAATTGTTCACGCCGCTGAAGCCCATCTCCTTCACCTTGCCGAGCCAGTGCCACATGCGGCGGCGCGGGTCGGTGGCATGGACACCGCAGATCACCGGGCATTCCTCCACCACGGGCAGCACCTCGTATTCACCGATCTCCATGGCGATCGCGTTGGCATCGCCATAGGCCATCATGCCCGCGGTGGAACCATGGCCCATCATGCGGAAGCGGCCGGAATTATAGATGATGATCAGGTCGGCGCCGCCCTTCTCGATGAACTTGGCGCTGATGCCCGTGCCCGCCCCGCCGGCGATGATGGCGTCGCCTTTCTTGATGGTGCTCATCAGGCGGTCGCGAACTTCTTTGCGGGTGTAGGGATTGCCTTTGCCGGTCCAAGGATTGGGCATGGTCGTGAAGTATTGTGTTACGTGTGACGGAAACCGGCGGCAAACATGGCCAATCCGCCCGCCTCGGGGCAATGCCGCAGAGGCGCGTCCGGCTATCGGGAACGCAACGCCGCCGACTACCGACGCGCGGCTTAGTCCACGCCGCCGCCGGGCCTGCAGGCCCGACGGCGGTCCCAGCTTCCCACCGGCCTCACGCCCGACAAGAAGTTGGGAAAGCGACATCCAAGCGGTTGTCGGGCGATCTCCGTGCGGGAACTGCCCTTCGGCCACCGGCTTCAGCCCGTCGAGCACGAGCGGTTGTTCGTCCTAGGCCGTGCGACCACTTCGGTAAGTGTATCGGTTGCTCGGAAAGAAGAGGCTCGACTCCGAAGCTTCACCCGCAGTCGGTGAAGCCATCGTGAAATCCGACCTCAGCGACCACAAGCGACCCGATGGCCACTCCGTAGAAAGGTTCGACTGGCTGAAGTTCCTAGAATTTGCGGAATATCACCTCCAGCAGTGAGCTCGGGGCGGCGATGAACCGCGCCGAATTCAGCTCCCAACAAGTGGTCGCTTTACAATTCGAGCTCCTTTACGAAACCCACGCCCATCATGGAAAACGCCTCCGATCCCTTCCGCGAAGCACGAACCGAAACCGGGGTCTTAAAATGCACGTTTCAGGGCGAAACCGTCCCGATGATCCTGCGCCATGAGGACGTGCGCAAGGCGGCCAAGGATTGGAAGACGTTCAGTTCGGATGCGCCCTTTCGCGTGCCAATTCCGTCGGAGGAAAAGGTTCGCACGATGCGCCAACTGCCAGTCGAGACGGATCCGCCCGACCACACGGACTACCGGAAGATTGTCGAACCGTTCTTCGCGCGGGCCAAGGCCCCCGACGTCATGGCCCAAGTGGAGGCGCTGATCGGCGGCATGCTGGCGGAGGCGATGGGCCGGGAATCCATTGAAATCGTCCGTGAGTTCGCGCTGCCGATCCAGTCGCGCGCGCTCGCTTACCTGCTCAACGTGCCCGAGGCGGAAGCCACCACTTGGATCAGTTGGGGCACGCATGTCTTCCGCGACGGCGATTCCAAGGGCGGAGCACTGGAAGCCTATTTGCACGGGCAATTCGACCGGGCGCAGACCAATCCGGGCGATGACTTTTTCAGCGCCTTAACCCAAGCGACCTTTCGCGGACGACCGCTCAACCGCGAAGAAATGATGGGCTTTGGCAACCTGACCTTTGCCGGCGGACGCGACACCGTCATCCACACCCTTTCCTCAGTGCTCGCGTATCTGGGCCGGCGGCCGGAAGCGTTGGAATTCCTGCGGGCAGACCCAACGCGCATCGTTCACGCGGGCGAGGAATTTTTCCGGGTCATCACGCCGCTCACGCACATCGGACGGGTCTGCCCGGTGGAGACCGAGGTTCACGGCGTGCCCGTTTCAGCCCAGGGCCGGGTGTCGCTGGGTTGGGCCTCGGCCAACCAAGACGAAACGGTCTTTGATGCGCCGGGCGAAGTGCGCCTAGACCGGAAACCCAACCCCCACTTGGCGTTCGGTTTCGGCGCCCACCTTTGCCTCGGCGCCGCGCACGCAAGATTGCTCGTCCGCACGTTGCTCCAACAATGCGTCCAACGCGTCGCCCGGATCGAAGTGCTGGCAGCCAAGCAACACCTTGAGCACGAGGCCGAATACCAACGGGCGGTGGGTTACGAGTCACTGACGGTGCGGCTGTCCCCGCGCTGATCGAGCCGGGAACGGACCGGTCCACCGCTGCATTTCAGCGGACCTGTTCGAGAAACTCGCGGGTGCGCGCCTGTTCCGGGCTCGCAAATAGTGACTCCGGCGGACCCGACTCCACAATAACGCCGCCGTCGAGGAACAACACCCGATCGGCAATCTGGCGGGCGAGCTGCATGTCGTGCGTCACCAGCAGCATCGTCCTGCCTTCAGCTGCCAACTGATTCAGCACGACCCGAACTTCAGCGCGCAACTCGGGGTCGAGAGCACTGGTCGGTTCGTCCAGCAGCAGCACTTCCGGCTTCATCGCCAGCGCGCGGGCGATCGCAACGCGCTGTTGCTGCCCACCGGAAAGCTGTTCCGGAAAATGGGCGGCGTGCTCGGCCAGCCCCACCTTCTGCAACCACTCGCGGGCGCCCGCTTCGGCCTCAGCTCGCGACTGTCGCAAGACGTGCCGGGGCCCCTCCATGACGTTTTCCAGCGCCGTCAAATGCAGGAACAAGTGGAACTGCTGGAAGACCATGCCGGCGCGCAGGCGCAACTGTCGCTGCCGCTCGCGCGGCTCCGTCCGGCCCCCTTCCACGGTGACGCCGCCAATCGTAACCCGCCCGCCGTCGGGCGTTTCCAACTGATTCAGGCAGCGCAGGAAAGTGCTTTTGCCACCACCGCTCGGACCGATGCAGACGACCGTTTCGCCCCGCGCCTGTCGCAGGTTCACGCCCCGCAACACCGCCCGAGCCCCAAAACGCTTGGTCAACTGTTCAACGACGATCACGCTGTAGTCTCCTTTCGAGCCACCGCGCGCCGAGGGACGCCGCGTAGCTAAGTCCAAGATAGATTCCTGCCGTCATGACCCCGAGCCCCAGATAGTCGCCGGTGTCGAGCGCTCGGATCTGAAATTCCTTGGTCAGTTCGACGAGGGCGATGACCGAGACGATCGACGAGTCCTTGAACATGGCAATGAAGTCGTTGGTCACGCTCGGCAGGCTGATCCGAAGGCCCTGCGGCAGAATGATCCGGCGCAGCGCCAACCCGCGGCTCATGCCGAGGGCGAGGGCCGCCTCGGACTGGCCCGGCGGCACCGCTTGAATCCCCGCGCGGTAGTTCTCCGCTTCATTCGCCGCGTAGTTCAGGCCGAGCGCGAGAACGGCGGCGACGCCCGCCGAGAGTTTCACCCCCAACTGCTGCGCGAGGCCAAAGTAGAGAAAGTAGATTTGCAGGAGGAGCGGTGTGCCGCGGAACACCTCAATGTAGGCCACGGCCAGCCAGCGCACTGGCGCCGCGCCATAGAGGCGCAGCAGGGCCAATCCCAACCCCCAGATCACAGCCACGACCATCCCGCCACACGTGACCCAGATCGTGGTCCCCGCCGCCCGCAGGAGCAGGGGCAGATATGTCCGCCATTCGCTCCAAGCTGGGCGGCGCCTGACCGGCACGGTGACCGACGCTTCCGTCCACCCCGACAACCCCTGCTGCGCGGCATTCCATAGCCCGTGGCCTGTGTAGATCCGCTGGAGCGTTCCATCATGGATCAGCGTCGCGATGGCTGCATTCACGGCGGCTAGGAGATTCGTATCGCCGGGACGAACGGCCACGGCGTAGCCCCCAGGGGCAAATGGCACGCCGACGGCGGTTAACTCCGGCTGCTGCCGCAAATTTTCGGCCGCAATCGGGGAATCCGTAAGCACCGCGTCAAGGCGGCCCAAGGCCAGGTCACTGAAGTAATTGACGTTGTCCTGATAGATCTTTACCGACGCACCGGCGGCTTCCGCCAAGCGGTGGGAAGCCGACGACGAGAGCACCCCGACGGGGCGGCCCTTTAAGTCGGCCAACGAGCGGACGTCGGTCACCCCAGCGCGGGCCACGAGCTGCTGGTCGAAGATAAAATAAGGCCGACTCAAGGCCACTTTGCCCAAGTTTTCGGCAGTGCGCTCAATCCCGGCGATGACCAGATCGAACTTGGATTCGTCGGCCAAGCCCAACAGCAGCAGGTCCCAATTGTGCTGCACGAATTCGGACTTCACCCCGAGCTTCGCGGCCAACGCCCCGGCAAAATCCACTTCGAAACCCATGAGTCGCTCGGGCTGCGCAGGGTCGTGGTAAATGTAGGGCGCCCCGCCTTCAGCGTCATTACCCCAGCGCAGCTCCCCGCGCTGCCGGAGAGCCGCCAACGTATCCGCCCGCAGCGACCACCCCGCCAGCAGCAGCGCCCCCAACGCCCCCCAGAAAATCGTCCCCGCCCCGCTCCACCGGTCAGCGGACCGACGGCCACCGCAGCGCGCTTGACCTTGAATTTGCACGGCTCGCGATAAGCGGTCTGGGCCGGGATTTAACAAGCGGAAACGGCGATGGACACCGGACCGTTGAGGGTGCCGAGAAACTTGTCGGACGCTGGCGGATCGGTAGCCTGCGGCCATGTTGTTTGCCCACCGGCGCCTCAGTGGAGTCTTGGCCGTGCTCGTCCTCGCGGGGGCGGCTGGCTGTGCCACCCCCCGGGAGGACGGCGTGTTTGACGTCACGCTGGTGAATATCTCCGCCCCTCAGGACGGCGGTGGCCTCGGAGAAGCAGCCTTAAATTTCACCATTCGCCTGCAAAACGGATCCCCCGAACCGATCACTGTCGAGGGCGGCGCACACAAGATTTACCTCAATGGCGTTTACGTCGGCCAAGGGCTGCACAACCAGACCGTGTCGGTGCCTCGGTTGGGCACATTGACTCAGGAAGTGCCGGTTTATCTCAGCACCTTTCGGCTCGCACGGTCCTTCTACCGGATGTTCCACTCGCACACTATTTCCTACCGCCTGAGCAGCACCGTCTATGGCGACCAAGGCGGGCACCGTCAGAAATTTCGAGCGGCCAAGGAAGGGACCGTCAAAGTGGACGAATTGACTACCCCGCAAACGCCGGAATGGCCCGCGGCGGTTGGCCCAGGAAACCAATAAGTAACTGTCAAACGGTCGGCCGTGCCCGCGCCACCCAAGTTGGGGGCAAATCTTCTCCCGTGTCAGCGACCGGTCTCGGGAGCGGGTCGGTGAGGCCGATGAGGGCCACGGCCAGCCAAGTGCAAAAACCCACCACCCAAGTGCGGGTGCCAGGCCGAAATTTCATGATCGCTTGCAGCCGGTGAACCAAGGGCGCCACATCCCCGGCGCCATCGCCCAATATACCCACCGCCGGGAGCGCCGGGGGCGCGATTGCGGGAGAGTCCCGTTCCAACAGTTTTAGCAACACTTGACCGTATTCCCGGCGAGCTTCGGGTTGCACTGCCAAGGCGCAGGCATCGCAGGCTTCTTCCCGATCCGCCCGGAATTTTTTGGTCACCACCCAGACGACAGGGTTGAACCAGTGAAAAATCCCCACCATGGCCAGCACCCAGTTCAATGCCAAATCGCGCCGCCGAAGATGCGCCAACTCGTGGAGCAAGATCAGGCGAAGCTCGTTCGGAGACAGTTCCTTCCAGAGACCTTCAGGCAACACCAGAGCTGGCCGGAAAAGTCCCACAAGGCAGGGACTGCTGACGCGGCCAGATTCTAGCAGCACCACCGGATCCCTTAAGCCCGATGCCTCCTTGCATTCCTCCAGCAACCACCAGGCTTCCCAACCGGCGGCCGATCGGGCCGTGGTGCGCACCCAAAAAGCCCAGACTACGGCCACCAAAGCCCGAACCAGCAGCAAGCCGGCGCCCACTAGCCAAAGCGCACTGACCCACGGTTGCTCCAGCCAGCGGCCCAACTGCACCAGCAGTTCATCCGCTAAATAGCGCGACGAGTGCTCCGGGTCACTCCACGTCGCTGGGGCCGCAAACAAGTTGAAGAGGCTGACGGGACTGGGGAGCGAAACCGGCCAAGCTAGCCGGACAATCACGAGCAACCACAGGCGGCAACGCCACTCGGCGTTGAGGTGTTCACCCAAGGCGTGGATCACCAGCCAGACCACCAAAGCCAAAGCCGAAGCATGCCCGGTGGCCTGAACCAGCTGCGTCAGAAACTCGGCGATGAAGGGGGCGTTCATGACTCACAGCGACTGCAAACCGGCTGCGTTCACTGTTCTTCCACCACTTTGCGCAATTCCCGGAGTTGCTTGGGAGTGAGTTTCCGGTGCTCCACGAAATGAGCCACCAAACCGGAAAGCGAGCCGCCAAAGACCCGTTCCAAGAACGAGCTGCTGACGGCGTTGACGCAGTCGCGCTCGCTGACAAGTGGACGATACAGGTAAGCCCGTCCCTCTTGGTCGAAGCCGAGGGCACCCTTCTTGACCAAGCGATTGATCAGAGTCTTCGCCGTGACGGGGTGCCACGAGGAATCGACCCGGGTAAGTTCTTCGATGATCTCAGCAGCCGTGATCGGGTTTTTGCCCCAGACCACGCGCATGATCTCCCATTCGGTCTCGGAGATGCGGGGAAGTGCAGCCATGTTTATTTAGGTAGGGTGGTTACGGTCGTGAACAAGGGACGCATATTCCCGTCCCCGCCAGCCGTCAACGGCGAATCTGGCAAATGCCGGGGCCGGTCCCTGCCCTGCCCCCGGCGCCGACTATTTCGCGTATTCCACCGACCGGGTCTCGCGAATGACCGTGATGCGAATCTGCCCGGGATAAACCAGTTCTTCTTCGATCTTGCGGGCCAACTTCTGGGCGAGTTGATACGCTTCACTGTCGTCGAGCTCCGCCGGCCGGACAAACACGCGCAATTCGCGTCCCGCCTGCACCGCGAAGGCCTTTTCCACCCCGGCAAATTCTCGGGCCACCTGCTCCAACCGCTCCAACCGTTGGAGATAAGTCGTCATGCTTTCGCTACGACTGCCGGGCCGGGCAGCGCTGATCGCATCCGCCGCCGCCACCAAGATTCCCAGCAGATTTTCGTGCGGGACTTCCTCATGGTGCGAGGCCACGCCGTTGACGATATCGGGGGGTTCACCAAAGCGTTTGATGAAGTCCGCCCCAACTATCGCGTGCGGCCCCTCAATCTCGTGCGTCATCGCCTTGCCAATGTCGTGCAGCAGTCCCGCCCGCTTGGCCGCTTGGATGTTTTCCCCCAACTCCGCCGCCATCAGGCCGCAGAGGTGCGCCACTTCGAGGGAGTGTTGGAGCACATTCTGGGAATAGCTGTGCCGGAAGTGAAGGCGCCCCAACATCTTGGCCACGTCGGGATGCACCGGGGGAATGCCCACGCGGGACGTGGCCTCCTCCCCCGCCCGTTCAACAAATGCGTCCATCTCCACAGTCACTGCCGCCACCACTTCCTCGATCCGGGTTGGGTGGATGCGTCCGTCCAGAATCAATCGCTCCATGGCTTGACGCGCGATTTCGCGGCGCACCGGATCAAACCCGGACAGCACCACGGCATTGGGCGTATCATCCACGAGCACCGTGACGCCGGTGGCCGCCTCGAACGCCCGAATGTTCCGACCTTCACGACCGATAATGCGGCCCTTCATCTCTTCCCCAGACAGCGCCACCGTGGCGGTCGTGGTTTCGAACGTGTGGCTCCCGGCGTAGCGCTGGACCGCAGTGGCTAGAATTTTTCGCGCCTGGGCTTCAGCCCGCTGCCGTGAATCTTCGAGAATGTGGCGGCTCAGGTCCGCCGCGTCCCGCGCCGACTCCCGCTCGATCTCCTTGAGCAAGGCGGTTCGGGCAGACGCACTGTCTAGTTGCCCGATCCGCTCCAACTGGGCGCGAATGTCCATCGTCATTCGGCGCAGCTCGGTGCGTTCTTTTTCCAAGGTGCCCCGCGCGCCCTCTAATTCCTCAGCTCGCTGGCGAACTTCGGTTTCCTGACTCGCCAAGCGCTCAATCTGCCGGTTGACCAGCGACTCCCGTTCCCGCAACCGCTTCTCCTCCAAGGCGAGTTCCTGACGTTGTGCGGCGTAAGTTTTGTCCAGTTCGGCGCGGTCACGCGTCAACTGGTCCTGCGCCGCGACCTTGAAGGATAGCGCCACCGCTTCGCTTTCGCGCCGCATGCGGTCTTCCTGATCCTTCTCCCGGGCCGACAGTTCCGCCTTCAGCGCCCGTTCCCGGACCCGACCGAAGGCAAACGCCACCCCAAAGCCAGCACCCACACATCCCAGTGCCAGCACGACACTTTCGGTCTGCATTTTGGTTTTAAAACGACCCCGACTGGCAGGCCCAGACCTGCGCCGGCGTCGCTACATAAGTAAGTTGAACGTCATGCGGTTCCACGGGTAGTTCGGCAACTATCTGTTCCTCGAACCCCACGCCACACGAAACCGCCCGGAAATTGGCCAGCATCCGATCATAGAAGCCCAAACCGCGACCCAACCGCTCTCCAGCTGGGGTAAACGCTACGCCCGGCACGACGGTAAAGTCCAGCGTGGCCACCGGAACCACCAAGCAGCCCGGCCGCGGCTCGGGGACGCCAAATCGACCGGTGATCAAGTCGGTCTCTGGATTCGTAATCACGCGGGCCTGGTAAGTGCCGGTCTCACGCTCAAACGCCGGCAAAGCGACCCGCTTCCCCGCGCTCAAAGCCGCCGCCACCAAGGGAAACACGGCGGGCTCATCCGCCAAGGGCACGAACAGCAGCACCGCTCTCGCCGACCGCCACTCGACCAGCGTCATCACGTTCGCAACTAAGCGGGCGGACCCAGCAACCCCAGCGGCGGCCGCCCGGGACCGCAACTGAGCCCGAACTCGACTCCGAATTTCCGCCTTGGTCTCGCTCACGCGCCGCCTCCGGGCTTGGCCGATGGCGGCACCGGCTGCGCTTGGGCGGTCAATTCCCGCCACCGTTGCAGGCGTTCCTTGATCTTCTTTTCAACCCCTTGCTCGGTCGGCTCATAATAGCGGCGGGCTTCGCCGAGGTAATCCTGCGGCACAAAATGCCCCTCGAAGCCGTGGGCGTATTGATACCCTTCCCCGTGCCCGAGTTGCTTGGCGCCCCGGTAATGGGCGTCCTTCAAATGCGCCGGCACCGCGAGCGTTCGGCCTTGGCGGACATCGTCCAAGGCGGCGTCGATCGCCTTGATGACCGTATTGCTCTTGTGGGCCGTGGCGATGTAGAGCGCGGCTTCGGCGATGGGTATCCGGGCCTCCGGCCAACCAATCACCTCCGCCGCTTGGCAAGCGGCCGTGGCGAGCACCAACGCCATCGGGTCCGCCAAGCCGACATCTTCCGCGGCGTGAACCATGATACGCCGGGCAATGAACCGGGGGTCTTCGCCGGCATGAATCATCTTCGCGAGCCAATAGAGCGCGGCGTCAGGGTCCGAGCCCCGCATCGACTTGATGAAGGCGCTGATCGTGTCGTAGTGCGCATCCCCGTCGCCGTCATAAACCACGGCCTTCTTCTGAATGCACTGTTCCGCCACTGCCAAGCCGATGCGGATCACCCCGTCGGCGTCGGGTTCGGTCGTCAACGCGGCGATCTCCAACGAATTCAGGGCCTTGCGGGCATCCCCGTCGGGGACCCGCCCCAAGTGGCGCAACGCGTCCTCCGCCAACTCGATTCGCAGATGCCCAAGCCCCCGCTCGCCGTCGGCCAAGGCCCGCCGCAACAGGCCCATCAACTCGTCTTCCGTGAGCGGTTTGAGCTCAAAAATCTGCGACCGCGAGACGAGCGGTGAATTGACGAAGAAAAACGGATTGTGGGTCGTGGCGCCGATGAGCCGCACCACCCCGCTCTCCACGTCGGGCAGCAACACGTCTTGTTGGGCTTTGTTAAACCGGTGAATCTCATCCACGAAGAGGATCGTGGGTTGGCCGGAGTTCAGCAGCCGGTGCGATGCTCCAACCAACACTCGCCGCATGTCGGCCACGTTGGATTCCACCCCACTCAGTTTCTCAAACCGCGCCTTGGTGTGGGCGGCAATGATCTGGGCCAACGAGGTTTTGCCCGTGCCCGGCGGCCCGAAAAAGATCAGCGATTGAATCCGGTCGGCCTCAATGGCCCGGCGCAACAACTGTCCCGGGGCCAGGATGTGCGTTTGCCCGGCATATTCCGCGAGGTTGCGCGGCCGCATGCGGGCGGCCAGCGGGGCCACGCTCTGCCCAGCCTCGGTTGGCCTCGGCGGCGGCGTCCCGCCCGCGTTAAACAAATCCACCTGCCCCATAACTGGAAGAGACCATCCCGACGACCATCCCGGCCGTCGAGCCACGAAACCCGCCTTTCACCCGCCCGCCGGTGGCCGCGTTGCCACTCCTCGCTACCGCTTCAACGCCAGATTTTTGAGCAATTCCTGCGCGCACAATTCGGCAAAGGCCGGGTCGTTGATGTTGCCGTCGTATTCAATCACCGGGATGCCGGACCGCAGGTGGCGTTTCCATTCGCCGAAGAGCGCGGCATCCGCTTCCGGCCAGTAAAAAGGTTGTCCCGGCGCGCTGATGACACTGATGCCCCGCAACGGAATCAGCACGCTCACGGGGCCAGTGGCCAGGTTGCACTTGGCCGCGAGAATTCGCCCAAGGGCGGCGCATTCCTCGGGGTTGGTGCGCATCAAGGTGACTTGAGCATTGTGCTGGTAGAAGCGGCGGTCCTGGAACTGCTCCGGCACGCTGGCGCGCTCGCCGAAGTTCACCATGTCGAGACAGCCGGGGCTCACGACGGTCGGCACGCCCCCCCGGGCCGCGGCTTCGCACCGGGTTGGACCGGCATTGAGCACGCCCCCCACCAACTCGTCGGCCCATTCGGTCGTCGTCACGTCGCACACGCCGGCGACCAACCCCGCTTCGATGAGCGATTCCATCGTGCGGCCGCCCGTGCCCGTCGCCGCAAATACCATGACTTCGTAGCCGGCTTCTTCGAGCACCGTGCGTGCGTGCGTCACGCAGGCCGTGGTGTTGCCGAACTGCGAGGCCACGATCACCGGTTTATCCACCGCCCCGGAGGGCACCCGCGCCTCCACCATGCCGCAGATGGCCCCGGCGGCCTGCGCGAGGAGTTTGCGGGAAAGGCGGTTCAACCCGGCCACATCCACGACGCTGGGCATCATCACGATGTCCTTCACGCCGACGTAGGGCGCGGTGTTGCCGCTGGCGAGGGTCGAGACCATCAACTTCGGAAAGCCGACCGGCAGCGCCCGCATGGCCGAGGAACAGATGGCCGTGCCCCCGCCGCCCCCGAGCGAAATCACGGCGTCGATCCGGCCTTCGCGTTGGAGGCGAGCCACCACGAGGGGCGCGCCCTTGGTCATGGCCGCGACAGCTTCGCCGCGGTCCCGCTTGGCGACGATCGCCCCGAGGTCTGCCGCGGCCGCCGCCGCTATTTCCGAGCGGGGCACGTCGGGCTGAAGTCGGGGTGTTTCGAGCGTGCCGACGTCGATCAGCAGGGTTCGGTGTCCGCGTTGCCGGATGAGTTCAGCGACGTAGCCGTGCTCTTCGCCTTTGGTGTCGAATGTGCCGAGGACTGCGATGGTAGCCATAGGTGAGTCGGGACGACGCTAACGGGTCGCCGAGGGCAAGCCAACCAACTCTGTGCGGACGAGCCGGGGCGCAAGGTGCTGCAGGAATGTGACTTTCCTTGTCGCCCGAACCCACTTAGACGTCTGGAACTTCTGTATGGTCACTTCCCCGTCTGCCTTCAGGTGGCTTCCCTTCATCGGCGGCTTCGCCCTCGGCGCCGTGGTCGCCGTGCTGGCCGTCCGTCAGTTCCAACCGCGGCCGCAGCCCGCAGTTGGGGCGGAAACACCAGCCCGCCGTTCCGACTCCGCTCCGACTCCAGCGGCGGAGCCTGAGGCGCTCACCCGCGCTAGGGAGCGGGTGACCAAACTGGAGGCCGACAATCTCAAGCTGGCCGAACGCGTCCAGGCTTTGAGCAAGGCCACGACGGCTAACCCGCCGGTCAAGGCACCCGAAACGAAGAGCGGTGGCGTCAACCCCTTGGCCGCCCTGTTCGGCGGTGAAGACGGTGGGACCAACGAGGCCGGCAAGGCGATGCGTGGCGTGATGGCGGCCGCCATGAAGCAGCAGTTGGAAGGCAAGCTGCGGCAGATGAAAACGAAGCTGAACCTCTCGCCTGAACAAGAACAGTCCATCCGCGGCATCTTGGAGCAGCAGTTCGGCGCGGGCCAGGCGATGGCCGAAAAGATGTTTTCCGGCAAGGCCACGGCAGACGACGTGACCGCCGCCACCCAAGCGCCGGTCAACCCGATTGACCAGATCAAGGCACTGCTGTCACCCGAACAGCAGACGGCCTACGACGAAGTTCAGACCGAGGAAAAGCGCAATCATTCCCGGTTGATCGCCAATTCGGAACTGTTGCAGATGCAGGGAGCGCTCGGGTTAACCCAGGAGCAACAGGACTCGGTCTTTAAGGCGCTATATGCCGCCACCGAGGAGCAGTTTGGTGGCCTGACTGCCGACCCGGCGAAGGTCATGGACTTCCGTGGCAACCTCGACCGGAAGCTGAACGCCCTCAAAGGCGTCCTGACGGATGAGCAGTTCAAAGCCTACGAGGACATGCAGCAGCAGCAGTTGAAGTTGATCGAGGCGATGCTGCCCCAGGGTGGAAACACCGGGGACGCCGTCCTCCCCAAGGTTCAACTGCTCCCGCCCTAAACCCATCAGCCGTGCCTGCGTCGGCCTATTTCAGGCGGCAAATCTCGGAGTTGGCGCTGCGCCGCCGGGCTGAATCCACCGGGGCGAAATCGTTCGGTCGCGCACACTTGGCTCCGCGGGGAAGCCGCCTTCACGGGTTGGCAACGGCCCGGTTTACCTTTAGCGTCTTGGCCGATGTCCACCCGCCGCCGCCCCATTGTAATCGCCCTTGCCGTGCTCGCGGTATTTTGGGGGCTGGCTTGGGGCGGCATGGCCGGCGCACGGCACTTCAAGGTCACGCCGGAAAAAATTCACGCCTACCTCGCGGGGCTCGATTTTGCCCAGCTTTCGCCGGAGCAGCGGCGCGCCGCCTTGCGCAAACTGGCGGCCCTGCTGAATGCGCTTTCACCCGAAGAACGTCGGGCGGCCCGGATGAATCGCGACTTCGCCGAGTTCTTCCGCGCTTTGGACGCGACCGAAAAGGGTGAGTTCCTCGAACTCACCCTGCCCGCCGGCTTCAACCAGATGCTCACGGCCTTCGAGCAGTTACCCGAAGAGAAACGCCGCCAAGCCATTGAGGACACGCTGCGGCGCATGCGGGAGCAGGCGGCCACGGCCGCGGAAGCCGATCCAGCCACAGGCGCTGGGGGAGACGAACTGAGCCCCGAGTTGCGGGGGAAAATGGTGAAGCTCGGCGTGAAGACGTTCATGGATCAGGGCTCGCCAGAAACAAAAACCGAGCTGCAACCCGTGCTCGAAGAACTCCAGCGCAACATGGAATCGGGCCGCCTGTTTCGCCCCAACCGCCCTTCCCGGCGCGAATGAGGGCCCACCGCACTTCGAAGCCCCGCGGCTTCACCCTGCTCGAATTGCTCGTGGTGAGTGCGATCCTTGCGATCCTCGCGGGTTTGCTGCTGCCCGCCGCCTCAAAAGCCACCGGGCGCGCCCGCGCCACAGCCTGCCGTTCAAACCTCAAGCAGATCGGCCTCGCGCTGCAATTGTATCTAGATGATCACGGCCACCGTTTCCCGGTGATGCTCAACCGCAGTAAAAGCACCACCCCGCCGGTCGCCCAATCCGTGGCCACGGTGTTCGGCCGCCAGTTGGGCAGTCCCGAAGGGCTGCGTTGCCCCGCGGATCGGCAGCGTTTTTTTGAGGACACGGGTTCAAGTTACTTCTGGAATTTTCTGCTCAACGGCCAGCGCGCCGACGCCGTCCGTATCTTGGGTCTGCCGGTAAAGGAAAACGGCGTGGCGGTGTTCAGCGACCAGGCCGAATTCCATGCCGCCCAAGGGCCCGGCAAGGGCAAGAACCACCTCTATGCCGACGGGGCCGTGAAGAGCTTCTTCGTCGTCGAAACCGAACCCCTCTCGCCGTGATTCAGCTCCAAACGTTACGCAAGGTGTTCGGTCAACGGGTCGCGCTCGCAGGGCTTGATCTGCACGTCCCGCGCGGCGTGATCTTCGGCCTGCTAGGGCACAACGGGGCCGGCAAAAGCACGACCATCGGCCTGCTGCTGGGCCAAGTCTGGCCAACGGCGGGCGAAGTCCGCGTGTGTGGTCACGACGTGCTCACGCACCGAGCCCTCGCCCTCGCCCGCGTCGGCGCGATCTTCGAGGCCCCGGTCTTTTATGACTACCTGAGCGGTTGGCGCAATCTGGAGATCCTCGCCAGTTACTCGGCCCCGACCGCGTCAGCCCGGATCCGTGAAGTCGTGGCTGGGGTGGGACTCACCGGCCGGGAGCATTCGCTCGTCCGCACCTACTCCCACGGCATGCGCGCCCGGCTCGCCCTGGCCCAAGCTCTCCTGCCCGCTCCGGAACTGCTCATCCTCGACGAACCGACCAACGGCCTCGACCCCGAGGGGATTCACGAAATGCGCGAAACCATCCGGCGACTGCACGCCGAGTTTGGGCTGACCATTCTCCTTTCGTCGCACCTGCTCAGTGAGGTGCAGCACCTTTGCACCCGCATCGCCGTGCTCCATCAGGGCCGCAAAGTCTTTGATGGCACGCTGGCCGAAGCGACCCGAACCCGTGACCGCGTGCGCCTAGACACCGACGACTTCCCCGCCGCCGTCGCCGAACTCCAACGGGCAACGCTGGTCAGTGGATCGGACGAAGCGGGCTTCCTCACCCTGACTCCCGGCACCACGACCGCCGCTCTGGTGAAGGCCCTCGTGGAACGCGACTTCCCCGTCCACAGCGTCGCTCGGGAGGAGACCACGCTCGAACACTTTTATCTTTCGCTGGTGAAACGGACTCCCCCGGCGCCCTGAAACTTCCCCCCCCGCGTGTTCCTCCTTCAACTCAAACACGAACTCTGGAAATTGTTCGGCAAGAAGCGGACTTACATCGGCTTCGGCGCGTTCTTATTCGCCCAACTCGCCGTGATCCTGCTGTTCCGTTACACCAAGGCGACCATGGCCATCCGCCGGGCGCTGGAAGGCGGCGGTTATCCGGCCGACGACTTCCTGACCGCCGGCACCATCGCCACCCAAGTCGTCCTCCCCATCGCCTTCCTGCTGCTGCCACTCTACGTCGCCCTAGTCGGCGGCGACCTAGTGGCCAAGGAAACTGAGGACGGCACGATGCGGATGATTCTGGCGCGACCGATCTCACGCCTGCGCCTGCTGACGCTCAAGTGGTTGGCCGGCGCCCTGTTTTCGTTCGCCTTATCGCTATTGCTGGGCGGCTTCGGCTGGCTGCTGGCCTCACTTTGGTTCCCGCAGGGCGGTCTGTTTTCCCTCCAGTTTGACGGCGGCGGCCCCGCCGGAGGTTTTGCCGTGTTTGGCGCCGCCGAAGGCGCTTGGCGTTACGCGGCCGCCCACGTCCTGCTGGCCACCAAAGCCATCACCGTGTTGAGCCTCGCGTTCCTGTTCTCCTGCTTCAACATGAAGCCGGCCGCCGCGACGATACTCGCCCTGTCGGTCCTGTTCGCGAACGTCATCTTCATGAACATCCCGTGGTTCGCGGACTACAAGTCGTGGTTCCTCACCCACCATCTGAACCTCTGGCAATGGATGTTTCTCCAAACTCCACCCGGCGCGCGCATGGCGGAATCGCTGAGCCTGCTCGTGGGCTTCAACGCCACCTTCTTCGTCGTCGGCGCGGCGGCATTCCAAGTCCGCGACCTCAAATCGTGACGCCGGGAAGCGGAATGCGGTCAGCGGTCGGCCCCACAACCGAGTGACCCCGCGGGGCTACAGCGCGCCGCCACCAAGATTCCCAATTCGCGTTTCCGCCCGGCGACGCCGCTTCAGCGCCTGTTCACGGTCGGTTTAATCCAAACCACTTCCCGCTTTTCCCGCCGCGGTTCCGCGGTAGCTTCGCCGCACGCAATGAGCACGACGACCGCGCCCGCCTCTCCGACGCAATTCGCCTCGCCCACCCTGCCCGACCAGCAGGGCCGGTTCGGGCAGTTCGGCGGCCGTTACGTCCCGGAGACGCTCTGGTATCCGCTTCAGCAACTGGAGGCGGAATACTTCCGCGCACAGCAAGACCCCGAATTCCAGCGCGAACTCAGCTACTACCTGCGCGAGTTCGTCGGCCGGCCCACCCCGCTCTACTTCGCCGAACGCCTGACCAAGGAACTCGGCGGCGCCAAGATCTACCTCAAGCGCGAGGACTTGCTCCACACCGGCGCGCACAAGATCAACAACGCCCTCGGCCAAGCCCTCATCGCCAAACGCATGGGC